>NZ_JBJDMY010000013.1:0-183374 GCF_044900305.1 Agrobacterium sp. NPDC089420
AATCGATCATAATAACAATATCATGATATTGTTATTATGATCGATTGCCACTCAAATCTGAATTCCGCTCCAATCAAATCCATCCCGCCCATATAGTTTCCACGCATAACAATCTCCCATTCAGATCAGCAAATTCAACATAAAACTCATATATTTATGCGTAGTCGGTCCGCAATCCGCAAATTGCAGGTCAGTAAAATCAGTTTTACCCGCAGATTCTCATCCGCCTTCAGCAAAAAAGATACAATCCATCAGGCGTATATATTTTATATGTTTTGCGTTGGTTGCTATGTAAATATATGTTTACGGAAGCCGCCCAGATCGCAACTGGCCTGCCCTCCTCCTATCGACCATCGAATCAAAGCTCTCCTTCTGGTTGCGTAAATAATGCTTCTTGAGCTTCCGATTTCGAAGCCTTGCCCTAGCATAAAGAGATCGTACCAGCCTTCTCCTCATCAGGGCAGTATCTGCACGAGTAGCAAGGACGTACATTTCATAGAGACCCATTTGAACACACCTTTCCTATCACGCGACGCAGCTGCGACCGTGTTGTGAACTTCATCTCTTTTTCCATCAGCCTTTCAGCTCGATGGGCATTGCAACGGGGCACTGAAAATTGCCGCGTAGAGGAAGAAAAGACACTTACAGTGCCCCGCATCAGCGGTTTATGCCTGTCAAAGTCTGACAATCGGCAAATGCATTTTGGAGAAATAGAACGGCCCACCACACACCAAATTCTATCTCTCCTCCGGTCATTACCAGAGGCCAATCCCTGCCAGGCACCGAAATATGAGAGTGACGTCCTCTCTCAAAACCGGCGCTGGTTCTGTTTCAAAACCGGAGTGTCTCCCAGTTCATCGCGGAACAGGGGCAGTATAAGTCAGAGAAACAGAGTGGGGACGAACGGGGAAGCAAAAATCCTCCCTCAAAGCTAAATAAGTTAGGGGGACAGCATCAATTTGTTGAAAACATGCATCCTTTCAAGTCGAATATGCAGGCGGCAACCAGTCAAAACAACTTTTCACTTTGGCTTCATCGACAAGATAGCATGATTATGTCCACTTCTGGCCCAATCTGGACATCGACGAGTAACTATGCGCACCGTGGATCATGTCCCTGACGCGAGACCTCGATAAAATTCTAGAAACTGTCCTGTCAACCGATCCCAGCTTTCGGCGGATCGAACAGGCGATGATAAACAGCTGCATTTGCGATACTCGACGATATGCTTTGGAGGGTTCCAAAGAGGCCTTTCTGCTTTCCGCCATGCGCCTACTCGCACTTCCCGACAACGGACATACACGGCTGATCCCGAACGATTCCATCTCAGTGCTCCCGCTGAGGTTTGTGAGCGTCGGGACGGCGGTGCAGCTAACTGACACGGCACTGGAAACAACCGCGCCAAGAGGAGAGCTGATAGCAGTCAACGGCACACCTTTGGGCCAAATTGAAGCCGCGGCAGAGAAATTTCTGGCGGGAACGCGCCAGAGAAAACGGGTCATCGGACCGATTCTTCTCGCCTGGCCGTATGCATTAGCTCACCTCGGTTTTTCTTCAAAAGAGAATACGACTGAATATCGCGTGAAAGACGAGAATGGGCAGATAACCGATTTGAAAGTGGAGAACGGCCATACGGTTTCTGCATCGATACTCTACCCGAGAAACGAGCATGGCAAGGCTGATCCGGCCTGGAGACCCCGGAGATTTGTGGAGATTAAGGACTGGCAGGAGCTTGGGCTTTCAATAGTATTGCCAAGTTTCTTCGATCCGAGCGAAAGTGCGCTGCCGAAAGCCATTTCTGGTGCAGCGGAGCATGTAAGCACCTGCTCGCACAAAAAACTCCTGATTGACGTCCGCGGAAACACTGGCGGCGACTTCCTTCAAACGATGCCCTTGATCGATGCCATCTCTGAAAACGCGAGCAGGCAAGTTGTTATGCTTGTCGACAAATTCACGTTTTCCGCAGCGATAGTGTTTGTAGCCATCCTCAAATATCGTTTGGGACGTAGGCTCAAACTCATCGGGGAAGACATGGGCGACGGGTTGATGTTTTTTGCCGAGGGAGGGTTGCTCGATTTGCCGATCAGCGGAGCGGTCGTTCGATACTCATCAGCCTTTCATGACTGGGAGAACGGAACTAGCAACGAAACCACACCGGCTGAGATCGCGCGGCAAATGGTCCCGGCAGGAAAGCTGACTTTGGATTGGGAATGGGTCGTAGGGTCTACTGCTGAGAATGCACAAGGCGCATTTTATCAACAAGTTCTGAAGAGTCTGAACGATTAGACCAACGACCGTTCAGTCCACACTGGTGACGGTCGACCCTCGGAAAATGCTGCGCCAGGTATGGAATGGCCGCTTTCGCTTTCGGCGCCACGGCAATCAGGCGACGCATACTTCATCCGTCCGCTTCTGGCGCAATCCGGCCAAGACGACTAGCGACCACAGTGAAAAGAATCGAAAATAAAAATAGAAACCCAACGATATTTAATTTAAATAAAAAATGACATGCACCATAAATATACTATTTTAATCAAATATTATACAAATCATCAAAAGAATAGATTGGCGTAAGCTTCACAAGCTATAGTGTGTATGAAGCTACGGGAGATTTTTTATGACGACGATTGCATCGACAGCATACTATACTACCTCCAACCGCCACTCCCCCACCCAGAAATCGGATGTCTCCGACATAGCAACCGAACAGCCGCATAAAGGAGTGCCCACCAATGGCACGGAGGAGAAATCCGCGCGCCAACCAAGCGTTGATAGCCTACCCTCCAGAGCATCGATCAACTTCCAAGGAGTTCTTTTTTCATCAACACGTCTGGAAAATGCAACACCTATCAACATCGCAGAGCTATCAGAAGAAGAATATCGAAATTTCGTCGAGTCAGATGAAAGAGCTATAGAAGCGAATCGAAGCTACCTTGAACGCGAATATAGCAACGACAAAAAAATACCTGATATGTCAAAATATTCCGACACAAAACTCTACGCGACCGTGAGTATTGGCGGGGCAATTGTTGCAAAAATCGATAACCAAGGTGGAGTAGAAACCACCGACGAAGCTCTTGGAAAGACTCTGATGAGCTTACTAATAAGCGACATAAATGGCACAAACGGCCCCAATCTTGCGCAAGCTCGGGCCGAACAAATCTCTAAGCTTCTGGGCGGCAGCATTGAAAAAGCGGATACGGCCCTGACACAACTACAGTTCAGTGCACTTTCTAATACAAATCGAACAGAGCGCGTGGTGAACTACGAGGCCATGAAGCAAGATCCGATATATCAGCACACTCAAAATCTTCTAGAAAATCTAGAAAAAACCAAACAACAGAGACAGGATTTTCTATCTCTGAGATAATAAAGGTATTAAAATCTCTCATCGAGATATGTATACGGGCGCATGAATATGTCGCCCGTATACATAGCTTAAAATATTCAATTAAATAAAATTATCTGTCGGAGCATAATTTGCGATATTGAAAGTCATGCTATCGGCCGTTTGTAAAAATTCTACTGTGTAGTGACCGCCGAGATAATAATCTTCGATTTTTACCCCTGCATCTATGGTTTCATCAGCAAAATCGGTTGTTGATGTGATCCACAGATCGTTCGAATTCTGAAAGCGAATGAGTTCAATTTCGTTCGAAAGATAGGAAACAACAATTCGATCTTGGGTGTCATAGACAGCGTCGGTACGAGGACTTCCTCCCTCATTTACGCCGTCGTTGACGACATCGATGCCACCCTCGAGGAACTCGTAGCGGTCGTTACCCGCTCCGCCCCAAAGTCTGTCGTCACCCGTTCCGCCATTGAGAATGTCGTTTCCAGCGCCATCAAGAATGACATCATTTCCACTCCCGCCTCGATTGACGTCGTTACCGATCCCGCCAATAAGCGTATCATCCCCAGGACCACCTTCAAGTGTGTCATTTCCGTCATCGCCCGACAACCAGTCGCTATTACCTTGGCCTCGTAAGAGGTCGTCGCCTGCGCCGCCATTGAGGTTGTCGTCCCCATCGTGACCATAGAGGAAATCATTACCGTTGCGGCCATACAGGGAGTCGTTCCCGGTATAGCCAAAGAGCGCGTCGGAGCCGTCTCCTCCATCAATATAATCGTTCCAGCGCGATCCTATAATACGGTCATCTCCCCCTAAGCCTAGAAGTTGCCACCAAGCCTGATGGGCTGGCCAACCTGCCGACGGGGCATAGGTATTGTTGCTGTAGTCAATATTGTTCGCGTTATTATCTCCGGAATAATAAGGCATTTCAGTCTCCGTTGTTTCGGCAGAAACTCTGCCTGTCGTCCAACGCATGACCCCAGGCCCCATGCCGAGGTTCATGCTCAGTGTTTCGTCATGAAAAACTTATTAGGCATCATCGCGTTACATCTTTTGGCGGAACTGCATTTATCGCTTCATCATTCTGCCGACCTACAAGGCAAGCGAAATTTCACCACCTCGACCGGAACCACAGATACACTTAAAATACAAATGAAGTAAAATCAAAATTAAAAACGATTAAATTCTATATATCAACAAAATTTGAATAAATTTAGAAGCGTTAAA
Source organism: Agrobacterium sp. NPDC089420 (assembly GCF_044900305.1). Classification (NCBI taxonomy): domain Bacteria; kingdom Pseudomonadati; phylum Pseudomonadota; class Alphaproteobacteria; order Hyphomicrobiales; family Rhizobiaceae; genus Agrobacterium; species Agrobacterium sp. NPDC089420. Next base: position 4,580 of record NZ_JBJDMY010000013.1, read on the forward strand.
TAATAATAATACAAGATAATACAAAATATAAAATTATTATAATTTAGAAAAATGTCATAATTAGGTAAATTATCTTCTCTATATCTAGCAACACAGGACGACAAAAGTAAAAACGCCGGAGCACAGTCCGGCGTTTGGTTGCAGACTGCTCTGATCCCCAAAAACTGGATCGTTTTTGATTGGAGTCTTTCGCGCGAGATTCCCGGCTGGGAACAGGAGCGGACGCGATGAAAGCATCGAATTTTTCGGACGCGCAGAAGGCGTTCATTCTCAAGCAGGGTGATGATGGCGTGCCGGTGGCTGAGATTTGCCGGAAAGCTGGAATTAGCCAGGCGACCTATTTTAATTGGCGCAAGAAGTATGCGGGTCTTTTGCCCGACGAGATGCGCCGATTAAAGGCTCTGCAAGATGAGAATTCCAGGCTCAAGAAGATCGTCGCGGATCTGACACTGGACCGCGAGATGTTGCAGGACGTCATCCGCCGGTTGGTAGCGGGCGGAATGGCAAGAATGATGGCGTCGCGATAGGCACGCGCCTGACGATAGGCTGCATCGCCCGAACCGTAGACACTGTCCTTGAACAGCCTGACGATCCTGTGGCCGCGCCGCCTGAGGCTTACCCACCAGCCGGCACCGCGGTGTGCCCCGGCGGCTTCTTCCCGTCGCAGCCCATAGTGATCGGCGTCATGCTTTGTCTGTCTTGGCGTCGCTCCGTCCGTCACGTCCACCCCCGCCTGTCAAATTTCATGGGTAGTATTTTGCCCTATCCGGGTTGCAGAATTCATGGTGAATCCATGGTTTCGCCACAATGTTTGATTGCATTCGGTCGAGATTTTGGCAGTTGATTGATAATTTTTCCGATCTTCCATCGAGGTTCGCCATGACCGACCAGCCTGCATCCTCGGACTTTCTCCAGGCGAGCCGTGTGCTCAAGGTCAAGTCTCCGTTAGGGGAAGACCAGCTTCTGCCGGAACGACTTGCGGTTGACGAGGGTGTTTCGCGGCTTTTCGAGATTCACCTGAACGTGCGGGCCAAGAAGGACGCGGTCAAGCCTGAGGAACTGATCGGACGCTTGATCGATGTCTCCGTCGAGGTCGAGCAAGGTGATGGCGAGGAAGGCAGCGGCATCCGCCGCCCCTTCAACGGCCTGGTGACGGAACTGCATGAGGGGCCGCCGATCACCCGCGGGCTGCGCTCCTATGCGCTGACGATCCGCCCGCAGATGTGGCTTCTGTCGCGGCGTTCCGATTGCCGCATCTGGATGGACAAGACGGCAGTCGAGATCGTCGAGACGCTGTTTTCCGAACATGGCATTCCCGCCCCCGATACGTCCGGCATCATCTCGCCGCCGCCGGCGCAGCATTACAGCGTTCAATGGAACGAAGATGACCTCTCCTATCTTCTGCGGCGTTTCGAGGAGGACGGGCTGTTCTTCTGGTTCAGCCATGAGGACGGTTCCCACAAGCTGCATGTGGCCGACAGCGCCAGCGGCTGGCTTTCGCCATCGGCTTCGGCGCAGGGCGAAGGCAGGGTGCGCCTGGCGCAGGGGTCTTCGGACCGCAACCACATCAATGACTGGGCACGGCGTTTTTCCTATGTGCCCGGCCAGCGGGCGGGCGCGGACTGGAATTTCGAGACGCCGGGCATGGTGCCGGGCACGATGACGCCGTCGCTGGTGCAGATGCCGGATGCGACCAAGCGCGAGCTTTACGAATATCCCGCCCGGATCAGCACGGTTGAAGAGGCCGAGCGGGCGCAGAAACTCAGAACCCAATCGATCGAGGCCGATCATGACCGTGTGTTCGGTTCGTCCACCTCGCGCATTCTGGAGGCGGGCCGACGGTTCACGCCCTACGAGGTTGCGCATCCCGATCATGCCTATGAGGAGCATGTGATCATCCGGGCAAGCCACAGCATCGTCGACCGCTCCTACGAGACCAATGGTGACGAGCCGGAATATCGCAACAGCTTCGAGGCGATCCCGGCGCGCGTGCCGCTGACGCCGCACCGTGCGACGAAGCGGCCGCGGATCGAAGGGACGCAGGTGGCGATCGTCGCCGGTCCCGAGGGCGAGGAGATCCATCCGGATCAATATGGCCGCATCAAGCTGTGGTTCCCGTGGGATCGCAAGGCGAAGAAGGATGGCACGGATACGTGCTGGGTGCGGGTCAGTCAGGCATGGGGCGGCGGCACATGGGGTGCGCAGGTTATCCCGCGCATCGGCATGGAGGTGATGGTTGCCTTTGTCGATGGCGACCCGGACAAGCCGCTGGTCATCGGCGTGGTTCCTAACCCGGCCAATGCCGTGCCCTACGACCTGCCCGCCAACAAGACGCGTATGGTGCTGCGATCCAATACACACAAGGGCCAGGGCCATAATGAAGTGAGCTTTGAGGATGACGCGGGTAAGGAAAACCTCTTTCTACATGCACAGAAAGACCAGACCGTAAAAGTTCTGAACAACCAGACGAGTCGCGTAGACGCGAACGCCATCCATTCGGTCGGCACAAATCAGTCACTCGAAGTTGGAGCCAATATGAGTCACCAGGTAGGGGGCGGCCTCAACATGGTGGTCGGTGGTGTCGGCGGCGCTGTAAGTGCGATTGCCGGAGGACTTCTTGCAGGTCTCGCGGGGAAAAGCGCGGGACTGTTGCAACAGGCTATGTCCGTCGTGTCGTCAGCCATCGCTGACAGTCCGTCGCACTCCAATAAAAACGCAGAAGCGGCTGGCGCTTCCATGGGCGCTAACACAGGAGGAGATGGTGTAAGTGCATCCGGACAGGAAATGCTTTCTTCAGCGGTCGGCTATGCCGGATTGATGGCAAGCGGCGGGCTTGGCGCCATGGCATCAAGTGTAGACACAATCCGAACCGGTGTGAACGCGGCAGCAAGTGGAGAACTGCGCAAAGATGCTGGCGATGCGATGCGTTCTTCAGGGAGCAAGATGGGAGAGCAGGTCGCGTCTCTTGTCGGAACGGGAATTTTCAACACACTTGTTAGCCGGATGCAAAACACGAGTGTTGGCATTGCACAAACCGAGCAGGTGGGGGTCGCCAAGGTAGTAACGGTCGGCCAAGTATATAACCAGACGGTCGGCCATACAAAGAATGTCTTGATCGGCAAAGAGCTTTTCATCGGCGTTGGTGGGGGCAAAGATGAAGATGGCAACGATATCCCGCCAAAATCCATTTTGATCATGAAGGACGATGGTACGATCCTTTTAAAAGGTGTCAAAGTCTATATCGAGGGCGAAAGTCATGTACAGGTCACCTCTGCCATGATCGACCACAATTGAGGTCGAGATGCCGGAGCTTAAGTCCCTAACCCCATTTCCTAATTTCCGTTACTATAGCCGCGACAATGAAAATCGCGAATTCGGCATCGTGGTCGTAAAGGCAACATATGAGATTCGTGATGACGGCGCGCTGATTGCCGCAGAAGAGCAAGCACCGATGCTCTTTACCGACAAGTGTCATGGCGAGGTCAATTTATCGTCGCTTTGGCACCCATCGGATCTTGTTCCCTACAAGCCTGCCACGGACATTATTGTGAATGCTGTTGCTCGCACTCCCAGGGCTGAACCAGCGAGAAGTTGGGAGTGTGGACTTTCCGTCGAGCGGAATGGTGACGTTCTTTTCAGTAAAAAGTTACGCGTCACAGGACCTCGTTGGTGGAGGCCAGTATGGAAGCGGCCACTGCGGGATGAAGAGTTGACCAACTGGCGGGACCACCTTCGCTTGTTTGACCGGTGGGAGCTATCAGAGCCTGATCTGATAGACGAATTGCCATTACGGTATGAATACGCCTTCGGTGGCGAGGTTGAAACAGATATTGATGATGAAGGTAACAGAACGTTCGACACTAACCACTACAATCCGATCGGGATAGGCAAGATCGACCGGAACTACAGCGATCATACGAAATGGGTCATGGCACCTCAGATAGAGAGCGTCGAGGATCCGGTAAAAGACGCCTACAAGAGCTACACTCCGGTCAATTTCGGTCCGATCCCGCCCGCATGGCTTCCGCGCCGGCCGCTGGGTGGAACCTATGACGACCACTGGCTGGAAAAAGTCTGGCCTGCCTGGCCGTCAGATTATTCTTTTTCCTACCACAATTCGGCCGCTCCCGGCATGACGATAACGCCGTTTCTGATTGGGGGGGAACAGATCAAACTGGAGGGTATGGAGCACTCGGGAATTTCTGCGTTGCGACTGCCGGAGCAGCAAATGCTTGCAACATTTTCTAATGAGGCAGGCCAAGGCGGAACCGTCCAGATGAACCTCGATACCGTGTTTATCGATATCGCGAGCAAGCGCGACAAGGATCATCGCGTCTACATGACATGGCGCACTACTTTTCCACCTGACCAATTTGAGACAATCACTCTCGAGATGAACGTCCTGTGAAGCATGCTGAAGGAGAAAATGAATGCCTGTAACAAAAGTGTCCGCAAGGAAGTGCGCCTCAAATGTGATAGTTTCAACCGCACCTGACGTTTGTTGGACACCGGTTGGTTCGTCAGTTGTCGCAGTAGGTTACAGTTCTATCGCGTTTCTCGACACGACGGTTCGCTATTCGAACACGGTCAGAAACAATGGACAATTCGACTTTCAACTCAATTCCCGAACAGGCAGCTCCGAGGGCCATGAGGCAGGAACAAAAAAAGGTGTGAAAGTTGCCGGATATCTCGGCCCTGCGCATGTGAAAGTCGCGGCACCGTTCGTCTTTTCTGAGGGTTGGGCTACCTGCAGCCATCGAGATCCTGCCTGGATCAATCGTCCGGACCCTGGCCCCATTGAGCCTGTGAAAGCGCTTGGCCCGGTTGAAGTCAGGGGGGAATGATGAGCTTTTTCAATCTTGCCGATCTTCTGAAAGCGACAATAGAAATGAGGTGCCAGGATTCCTCGATCGATGAGCCGGTGCAAAATCGATGAGCGATAAGCTGGAGCCCGCTTCGCCTGAGCCATTGGAGTATATTCGTATCCCGGATACATTCCCTCAAAACGTACGCCTGCCAAAGACGAGCAGAATTTCTACTCCGGAGCGCGCAACCCAGCACACAAATGAGAGTAAACAAGAGGACAACGGCGACGCCGTGCTGCTCACCGGTACATCGGTCAACGAGGATGAAGCCCACCGGGAAAAACGAGCCGAAATCCTTGGTCGCCTGAAAGAGATAAAACAGAAGCTCGAGAACGAAACTGACGCTGAATACAGTGCGCGAATGGAAAGCATTGCCACCGCTTTGGCTGGCCCTGACGCAATTCCTTCGCCAGTGGACGCCATGACGCGTCAACAACATCTCGACATGGTCAACCGCGATATCGCAAAGTATCAGAACGGTCATCCTGTCTACACCTTCAAGGACAACGTGATCGGGTTTGCCAAGGCCCCGGTTCGCCTGGCTGAAGGTGCCTGGGGTCTGCTAAAGGGTGCGGGCAACACCATTGTCGATCTGGGCAAGGGTGCTGCTGCGGGCCAACTCATGCAAACCGGCGATCCCGAGCTAATGGCAGAAGGCCAGCGCCTGGCAAAAGAAGCAGGTGACAGTCTGGCAGAGCGCGGCAAAGGAGCTGCGAACGCGATTATTTTTGCACTTCCTCACATGGCCCAACAGGCTGCGGACGGAAACTATGGGGAGCCCCTGGGTGACACCGTCGCTGGGTACGGGATTGGGAAAGCCGCGACATTAGCCGGGGGCATGATGAAGGGCGGTAGAGCAGCCGTCACAGCGGCTGACGATGCGGCGAGAACAGCAACTGCGGTTGGTGAGCCGGTCTCGGTGGCAAATGGTGAGTATCTGGAAACATGGCGTGACTTCTTCATTCCAGGAACGCTTCCATTCGATGGTGCACGGTATATGGGGCTAAAGTTGGCGCTTCCGAGCGACTATATCTCCCCTCTTGGCCCTTGCCAGATTTCGATGTTCGATGAGGTATTTTCAAATCCCGAGCGCGGCAAGCTTCTGTTTCACGACGCAAACGGCAAAGCGATTCCATTCGACCGCCCATTCAACTTCTTGCCCTCGCATAATTCCGGATATCCTCATCTTGATCTCAGGGCGCCATGGTTGAGACAGCTCAAACTCAAAGACCGCGGTATCATCAAGCATTTCCGTCAATATGACGACGATGTTTACCGTCTGGAACAGATTGATGATTTGAATGGAAACCGGCTTGTCTTTCAACGGTCTGACGATGGATGGCTCGAAACAATAGCTGGCCCTGATGGACTGTTACTTCGCTTCGAAAACGATGCGAAGGGCCGTCGCGCTCGCGTCGCTCTGATTGGCTCCGAAAGCGGAGAACTGGAGCTCGCAAGTTACAGCTACGACGCTCAAAGCAGAATGACTGATGCGCAGTGCGCTTTTGGTATGTCGGTGCGATACAAATGGCAACGCGATACAGATCTTCTTGTCTCTTGGAATAACATCACACGTCAGTCGGAGACCCGCTTTACCTATGACGAAGATGGGCGGGTCGTCTGCACCAAGACCAATGGCATCTGGAACAATGATCGGTTCGACTATCGTGAGGGAGAAACACGCTATGCTCCGGGTGGAAACGAAAACGATGCCCAAACTTTTCGATATGATGACCATGAAAACGTCATTGAAGAGATTGATGCTCTGGGTGGCGTCGTCTCCCACGATTACAACAGATACGGGTTCCGCACCTCAACGACAGACCAGAACGGTAACGCCCAACGCACCTCCTACGACATCCATGGCAATGTAAAGGAGGTTATAGACGCGGAAGGCCGCTCCACCATTTATGGCTGGGGCGACAATGGCGAGTTGAGGATCGTCATCGATGGTGCTGGAAACCGCAAGACATTCAAGCATGACGACAAATCGAATGTCATTGCCGAGACGGATGCTGAAGGCAACGTCACTCATCTGCGCCGGGACGATCTTGGCCATGTGGTCGAGACGCGGTTTCCCAATGGTGCGATCGAGCGCCGTACCTGGGATACGAACAATCGCTTGGAAAGCGTCACGGATGCCAAAGGCAATACGACTCAGTTCGAGTACGATGAGTTCAATCGCCTTATTGCAACGACGAGCCCGAATGGATCGCGTATTGTTCGCGACTATGCTGCCGGCGCAGGCGGTTTTGATACAGTCAGTAGAATAACAAGGCTGGACGGAATTGCTGTTAGCCGCAGTTTCGATGGCAGTGGCCAGCTTGCATCGGTGACGGATGGCGAAGGACGATTGTGGACCTATCGCTATGGAGCCTTCGGCGTTTTGGAGGCAATTGTCGATCCAAAAGGTGGGGAACTCAGTCTCAAGACAGACATCGAGGGACGGCTTGTCTCGGTTACCAATGCGGAAGGTCTGACGTATAGCTATGAGCGAGATTCGGCAGGTCGCGTCATTGTGGAAGAGGACTTCGATGGCCATAGCTGGCACTACGCACGCGACCCCTCGGGTCAGATCACCGAAACGACCAAGCCAGATGGCGCAAAGCTGCGTTATTCCTACGATAAATCCGGTCTGATCAATCGTATCGAGACCTTCACGACCAAGGATGAGCCCGAGGACGTCACACGTTTCTGGTATGACGGACGTGGTCTTCTCATTCGGGCGGAAAACAAGGCTGCCCTCGTTGAATTCAGCCGTGATTGCAACGGTCGCATTGTCAGCGAAACTCTGAACGGCAAGCGTGTACGCTCCCGGCATGACGCCATGGGGCACCGTATCCGTCGAGAAATACTGGGCCTCGGCGCGTCGATAACGGACTATGTCCGCGATCCGCTGGGCGCAGTCGAAAAACTCGTTGCAGATGAAACCGAAATCACATTCGAGCGTGACAGTTTCGGACACGAAAAAGCCCGACGCATGGGCGGCTTCACTCTTTTGCAGCGTTTTGATCCGGCTGCCCAACTTGTCGCACAGGTCGCGGGTCCCGCCGCAACCCACGGGCTCGATGCGTCACGTCTCGGCTGGCAGTTTGATCGAGGCAATGCGCCAAAGCCGGCGGGAGCGTTACCCGAGCATGCCCATCGTGTCTATGAGTATGATCGGGCCTTCGCTCCGGTCAGCATCGATGACGGATTATGGGGCAAGCGTCAGTTTACCTACGATGACAACGGGCAATTGACCAGGGCAGAATCTTCGAACGGCTCCGAACGCTTTGCCTACGACAGCGCACGTAATATCGCCGGAGCCTCATCATCCAGTCACATTTCCGATGACCCTACCCCCTATGGGAAAGCGTTCGATCAGACATTCGGCTCCGTCATTCCGGCTGCGGCTCCCAGCAACTGGCAACGCTCTCCCAGCGGCGTCGTTCAGATGGCACGCGGTCCGAAAGGCGAGCACATTCAACTCATCCATGATGATTGTGGACGTGTGATCGAGCGACGGGTCGAGCGTGACGGGTTCAGACCACAACGCTGGCGCTACGGCTGGGATGTCCATGATCGTCTGGTCAGTGTCAGCACTCTGGATGGCGAGGAATGGTACTTCCGTTACGACCCCTTCGGCCGCAGGATTTCCAAGGTCCGACGCTTCACAGGGGAAGAGAAAGATCGTGTTCGCAGGCTCTGGCCGAGCCTTGTTGGTGCGGATGGACGTCCGACGAAGGTCCGAGGAACCGAAGGCCCCTCCCCGCTTGACGTCGACAACCCTCCTGAGGTCGGCACAGCCTATCTTTGGGATGGCGACCTTATGGTGGCGGAAGCGCCGCTACGGCTCGATGGTCACATCGCATGGGATGAAGCAACGCACTGGCATTTCGAGGACGGGACCCACCGGCTCCTAGCCAAGCGGCAGTCGGATGGCGAAATGCTGGCTGTCGTCTGCGATCATCTCGGCACACCGAAAGAAATGTTCGACATCAAAGGCAAGCTTGTCTGGGCCGCAGATCATCATGTTTGGGGCGCGATCCGTACAGCGCGGACTTTTGGTGCGCTGGCTGTTGCAAGAACACATGATCGAGAGCCGAGCGAACTTCAGTGCCCATGGCGTTTCCCCGGTCAGTACGAGGACGCCGAGACCGGTCTCTACTACAACCGTCATCGTCATTACGATCCGCTCACAGGGCAATATGTAAGCCCGGACCCGATAGGGCTGGCAGGTGGAGATCGGCCACAGGGGTATGTGGTAAACTCAAATCTTTGGATTGATCCAACTGGGTTGAAAGCCGCAGTTGATCCTGCGAAACTCGCCGCCGGATGGCAAGGCAAGGGCGACTATCCTGGAATTGATAACTGGTCGAACACGACGCTTAAAGCGGGTGACAAATTCTGGGGTGGTGTTCCGGGCCAAGGGAACTACTACACTAATTCTGCAACGGTTGTGAAGTCTGCTCTAGAACGAAAATCGATATGGGATATGCTGCAAGTTAAGCCTCATGACGTATACGGACATCGCCCTAAAATGCAAATGTATGAACTTCAGAAAGATATTCCCGCCGCTCTTGGTGATGTACTTGCCAACCCGCAATTCGGAGCTGGTGGCGGGAAGCAGTTTTTTATACCAGATGAGTTCTTGCCTTACCTTCGCCCTGTCGGCGATGCACTGCCAGTGAAATGACATGATAAAGCTGCTCCCAGAGAATGGCGGTATTGTTTTTGGGGATGTCACAATCAATGCACAGACACGCCCCACTGCTTTAGATAGACGATCCTTCATAAAGTCTAGTGACTTCAAGCCACCCTATCAGTCTTACAAAACTGTAAATTTTATAGAATATAGACATCATCTTTTTGGTATTAGATTGGTATTTAAGAGTGAAATTTTAGAGCGGGCAATCATCTATTGTGGAGATAATCGATCATGGGAAAATGTGTCGCTTGAAACTCCGTTAATAGAAGAAAAAATTATGCATGATCTGATCGCTACCAGCTACATCTCAGAGTTTACTGATTACCCATGGGGTCGAGCCTATGTTTTCCAAGACAGAAAAAATCTATCATGCAACTTATACATTGAATATATACATTATTAGAATATTGTAGGGATTTCTTAACAGTGATACAACTGCCATAAACCTAAAATTTTTTCGCAGCTAGGCCCTAGTACATTATCGTGAAGCAGATATACGTTAGGGGATTTTCGGTTCAGATTGGTGCGAACCTGATCGGCCCAGTCGCCCGGAAGCTGTGTGTGATTAAGAGTAGTGAAATGACCCTGCCAACGTGAGAAATAACAAGGCGTTATCGTGCGTATCGGCATCGGGACCCCTGCCGATTTACAGCTGAGGAACACTGGAGAGATTTGAAAGATAAAATCTCATTAATTTATCTAGGGATGTACAATGGGATGGCTACCTTCTCTGATTTTCATATATGGAGAGATGATTTTGAACAGAGGAAGCGAGAGAACGAGCGTTTCTCGAGGATACTTGAGGAAATAGAAACAATTTTAAAATCGTCGGCAAGCGGATAGTGAAGTGGTAATCCCCCGGCAATTAACGGCTTCAAAAGTAGAATTTTCTCGGATTTAATGATCGAGGAGATTTTGATGAAGACGAGCAGATTTAGCGAACCACAAATCCTTGCCATCCTTCGCCAAGCGGAAGGCGGTGTTCCGGTGCCCAAGCTTTGCCGGGAACATGGAATAAGCATCGAATTTCGACTTCAGCAATCTCCCGGTGACCATTGTCATCTCGAACCTCGATCTCGTGGATGCCCTCGACCGGCACATCCTTCATTTCAGCAGCAATCGTATGATTACCATCGCTCGCCAGCAGATCGACGCATGTACGGACCAGAAAATGGGCCACACAGAAGAGTTCATAGATATCGCTCTCACGGGTCGCCGATATCCACACATCGGCCCGGATCGCCGCGCAGGGAGACAGATTGTCGGATGTTTTCCAACCAGCGGAAACTCTCCTTCTGCTCGATGGGAACCCGCGTCGGGTTGACCTTCTTTTTCAATGCAGCCGTGCCCTTAAACTTCAACCGTGTCCAGAACTTGATGGCTGAAAGCTCCAACGGCAGCTCGTCGAGTGTGACCGCCAGGCTGGAGTGCATCAGAATACCGCAGACCGTATGCATCCTGAAACGCCCGGCTTTGTCCTTGCCGCTGTTGATGCGATACGTCATGCCGATCGTATCGGCGCTTTCACGTTGATAGGTAAATTCCGTCGTGTCCTGCAAAACCAGGATCAGGCCGGTCGCCGCGACAAAGCGGCCGCGGGTCGACTGGAAATGGCCGGTGAGAATATCAGCCTCCCCGACGCGGTCGTTCGAGAAGAACCGGATAGGCCGCCTTCGTGTTGGCCCAGTCCTGACATGCCAAAGGAATGCTTGCTCCGATAGAACCGCCCATTCTCCCCACCAATTGCCGCAGTCGTCGGTCAAGGCGCTTGTCGGCAAGGCTGCAACTGGCAAGTTCCTCATCAAACCATAGTGTCGCTGTTCCGTCCATGCAACAGCACTCCTCGATTCGGTGCCAGACAAGGAATCACACGAGATTCAACCAAGGCAAGAGTTGTGGGTAATTGAAAGCTTCACCGTGAGCTTACGATTTTATAGAGGTTGCGCACGACGTATTATTGTGAGACTTCAGTCGATCAAGTTAACCCACTCAAGATGAATAGGTCTTCGACATCAACAGGGTGGCTCACGCCACCTTGAAGAGGTTGGAACCTCTGTTCCGTTTGATCTTCGGATTATGGCTTCAGGTGCGGTTGCTAGGGTTTAAACTGTCTAGCCATGTCTTTCATAAGGTCTCCCACGCGCAAACGTGGGAGACCTCTTCGGCCCGTCAACTCCAGGCATGAAGCGGAGGCTTTTCTCCGTTTAGAAAGTACTTTCCGAGAATGGCATATTTCCAGCGGACAGGATCGTGCAGCGTATGCGTGCGCGCATTGCGCCAATGGCGATCAAGATTATGTTCGACAAGCGTTGAGCGAGTGCCTGCGAGTTCGAACAACTTGTTGGTCGCCGCAATCGCGATCTCGGTCGACAAAATCTTGGCCTCGGCGGTGACGATCTGTGCCTCAGCCACGGTGTCGGCGTTCGGATTGGCTATCGCACGATCGATTGCATAACCAGCCTTCTCCAGAAGCGCTTGCGCGGCATGCAGACGCAGTGTCAGGTCCCCCACAGCCTGGATCGTATAGGGATCTTCCCAGGCGTGATCCTGGCCGCTATCCACCCACGCGCGGCTCTTGGTGCGCACGAAGGCGACGGCCTCGTCAATGGCAGCCTGCGCGATACCGGTGTCCACGGCGACCTGGATGATCTGGAAGATCGCGCCATCGGCGGTCGGCACCTCATAGCCCTTGTAGCCTGGCACAAGATGCGTCTTCGGCACCTTGACATCGTCAAGCAGCACGGTTCCCGAGAGTGTAGTGCGCTGCCCGAACGAGGACCAGTCGTCGATGACGGTGAGGCCCTGCGCATCGCGCTCGGCAATCGCATACCAGGCCCGGCCTTCATCATCGAGTGCGACGATGGGCACCAGATGCGCGAGCAATGCGCCGGAAGAATAGAATTTGCGCCCGTTAACGACGACATGATCACCCGCATCGGTGAAGCGCGTTTCGAAATCGACTGCGCGTTTGGAGCCGAATTCCGAAAACGCGTTACCGAAGCGGGTACCCTTCAGCACTTCACCAAAAAGAAGCTTCTGTTGGGCAGCATCAGATACGGTTCGGATCGCAGCAACGACGCCCAGATGATTCTGAGCAATCTGGCCAATCGAGGAGTCCGCCGCTGATATGATCTCGATGACCTTTGCGAGCGTGGCGTAAGAAACCTCCGGCCCGCCGAAGGCTTTTGGCACGTTGATGGACCACAAGCCGCTTTGAGAAAATGCATCGAGTTCGGCAACGGGCCAAATGCGCTCACGGTCGCGCTTGGCCGAGTCCTTGACAAATTCGGCGGCAAGCCGGCGGGCGACGGTGATTGCCTCGGCATCGTCCTTGATAACATGGGCGGGCTCGGCCGGGCGAGGAACCGCCGGCACAGCCTTGACGGCGTTTTCGGTATTGACCTGTGAAAGCGTCATGATGGTTTCTCCTGGTTGATGATGGCGGCCGATCAGGCCGGGGGAAGGCTGTTTGCGGCGGGTGTGGGTGCCGATTTCTGGCCGAGATAAAAGGCCTTGACGTCGTCGCGCCTGCGCAACTCGGCTGCATCTCCCGAAAGCACGGCAGCGCCGTTTTCGAGGACCGTTGCACGGTCGGCATAACGCAGGGCAATCGCTGAATTCTGTTCGGCAACGAGAATGGAAAGACCGCTTTCGACATTCAGCCGTCGCAGCGTCCGGAAAATATCCTGCACGACGATCGGCGCCAGCCCCATGGACGGCTCGTCGAGCACCAAAAGCTTCGGTCGTGACATCAGCGCACGGCCGATCGCCGTCATTTGTTGTTCGCCGCCCGAGGTAAGACCGGCCAATGCGCGGCGCTTCTCCTTCAGCCGGGGAAAAATCGTGTAGACTTTCTCCAGATCGGCGGCGATCTCAGCGCGCGAGCCGCTCCGTCCGAGACCGCCGGAAACGAGATTTTCCTCAATGGTCAGATTTTGGAAGCAATGCCGGCCCTCAAGAACCTGCACAAGGCCGGTGCGCACCAGCTCAGCCGGCGATGCCGTGGTGACGTCACGACCTTCGTACAGGATGGTGCCGTCTGTGATCTCGCCGCGCTCGGCTGGCAGCAGGTTCGAGATTGCCTTGAGCGTCGTCGTCTTGCCGGCGCCATTGGCGCCCAGCAGTGCGAGAATCTCACCGCGGCGCAATGTGAAGCTGACACCGTGAAGCGCCGTGATCGCAGCATTATAGGACGCTTTGATACCGTCCACTTTCAGGAGAACGTCTTTTTCAGCCATGGTCCACCGATCTCGGTCTGGTTTCGTGGTCGAGCCGGACATCGGCAGGATGTTGATCCCGCCAATGCCCGGGCATTGACTCAATTCGTCACTGTCTGCGCATCTTCGGCGGTGCGCAGCTTGATGCCCTTTTCCTTCGCATAGGCTTCCGAGGACTTTTCGATAATCGGCCTCAGCAGCGCCCAGTCCGGCGCGATCCAATCGGAGACGACATTCCATTTCTTGCCGTCCCACTGCTGGAAGGTCACGTAGCCATTGCCCTCATGGTTGTCCCAGGCGACGTTGATGGAATGGAACAGGCCCTTGGCGCCCAAGGCTTCGACGCGCGCCGGGTCAAGCTGCAGGTGCTCGAAACCCCAGCGAACCTCGTCACCCGTCAAGGTGCGGTGTCCGAACTTTTCCTGCGCGATGCGGATGGCTTCAACATTCAGGATGCCATTGACGATGCCGAGATTGTGGTAGACCGAGCCGATGCGCTTCTTGTCTTCGAGGTTGCCCTTGCCGTTATCGTAAAGCGTCTTCACGATCTCCTGGACGACTGGATATTCCGCGCCCGAGGCTTGCGTGGTAATCGCGGTATAGCCCTTGGCTGCATCGCCCGCAGGGATGGCATCCTCCTCGGAGTTCGACCAGACATTGCCGATGATGTGGTCAACCGGGAAGCCGGTCTTGGCCGCCGTCTTCAGTGCGACCGGGTTCATCACGCCCCAGCCGCGCAGCACGACATAATCCGGCTTGGCGCGGCGGATCGTCAGCCATTGCGCCTGTTGCTCGTTGCCGGGATGCGGCACTTCGATCTGCTGCAGTTCGAAGCCGTATTGCTTCGACAGCAGCTCATAGATCGGGATGGTCTCCTTGCCGTAGGGCGAGCCGTGATAGAGCACGACGATCTTCTTGCCCTTCAGCTTGTCGGATCCGCCCAGCTTGGAGGCGATGTAGTTCACGATGCCCGAAGTCTCGCTGTAGGGATTGAGCAACAGCGGAAAGACATAGGGGAAGACGCGGCCGTCGGTGGAGTCGGTGCGGCCGTGGTTGATGGTGATCAGCGGCACCTTATCCTGGGTGATGCGGTCGATCATGGCATAGGCGATACCGACGGAAAGCGGGTTCCAGGCGGCAATATTTGGATTGCTCTTGAGACGCTCATAGGCTTCGACGCCGCGCTCCACCTCGTACTGCGTTTCCGCTTCCGACCAAGTGAGCTTGACGCCGTTCACGCCGCCGTCGCGCGTATTGATGAGATTGAGATAGTCGATGAAGCCGCCGAAGAACCCCGTGCCGCCGGCCGCATAAGGCCCAACACGGTAGCTCTGCAGCGGGAAATATTGTTCGTCCGCATGGGCAGCCGGTATGGCGGCCGAGACGGCGAGGCCCGCCGCGAAGACAGCGGATTTCAGTTTCGCAAACATGGTCATGTCTGGATACACTCCGGGTATTGTTCGGTGCTGAGACCGAACAGGGTTGAAGAAGCGATGCGTGTGATGCTTGCGGAGCTTGCGCCCCGGTCGGTCAGGCTCGTCTGCCGACAGCAGAGCCGAGCCGCCTTCGGATCTTGTCCCAGAGCGAGGAGAGCCCGTCCGGTTCGAGGATCAGAAACAGAATGATCAGGGCGCCGAGCACGATGCGCTGGCTCATCTCGAGCACGCCGGAATCGAAGATATCGCCGAGCAGGAACGAACCCAGCCGCGACAGCAGTAGCGGGAAGACGACGATCAGCGCCGCGCCGAAAAAGGCGCCTCGCATCGAGGCAAGCCCGCCGATGATGATGATGAAAAGGATCTGGAAAGAGCGATCGAGGTTAAAGCCGGCCGGCTCGACGGTTCTGAGATAGGCGAAAGCCCACAGAACCCCCGCCACTGCGATGATGAAGGAGGAAATCGCAAAAGCGAGCAGCTTTGTTCTCAGCACGGGCACCCCAATGATGCGCGCGGCTGTTTCGTTGTCCCGTACGGCGACGAAGTTGCGACCGGTCTGCGAAGTCGTGAGACGGTGGGCAAGGAAGGTCAGGACAACGACGACCGTCAACGCAAAGAGGTAGCGGCCGATCGGGCCGGTAAACTCAACGCCGGCAAGCGTCAAAGGCGGTGCATCGATGACCCCGGAGGCGGAATCGTTCGAAAACCAGCTGAATTTGGTAAGCGTCCACTGCACGAAAAACTGCGCGGCAAGCGTCGATACCGCGAGATAGAAGCCTTTCAATCTAAGGCTCGGCAGACCAAAGACGATACCGATGAGGGCCGCAGAAAGACCAGCCAGCAGAATGCTGACGATGAGCGGCAGACCATCGACACGCAGATTGAAATTGTAAGCGGCGAAGGCCCCGACCGCCATGAAGGCGGCACTTCCAAGCGAAACCTGACCGGCATAGCCGGTGAGCAGGTTGAGGCCGACGCCGGCAAGGCTGAGCGCCAGAAACGGCAGGAGGATCGCTTCGAACAAATAGGTTGAACCGACAAAGGGAACAGCAAGGTAGGCGCCCGTTACGATGGCAATCGGCATCAGCCGGCGATTGGAGAACCATACGGAATGAATGTCGGCGGTAACGGCAGCCATGTCAGACCCTTTCCACGAGCTTCTGCCCAAACAGGCCGGACGGGCGAATAAGCAGGAAGGCAAGTGCCACGACATAAGCGATCCAGCTCTCGATGCCGCCGCCGAAATATTCGCCGATATAGATTTCCGCGAGTTTCTCTGTCGCACCGATCAAAAGACCGCCGACGATCGCTCCCAGAATGGAATCGAACCCACCGAGGACGAGGACGGGAAGCGCTTTGAGCACGACCAGCGATAGTGAGAACTGCACGCCCAGCCGCGCGCCCCAAAGCAGACCGGCAACCAGCGCCACGACACCGGCGGCGGCCCAGACGGTTGCCCAGATCCAGGGCAGTTTTAGCCCGACCGCAAGTGCGGCGAACTGATCATCCGCTACGGCGCGAAATGCCAGCCCAATCCGGGTGTAGCGGAAAAACGCTGACAGCGCCGCCACCATCAGACCGGCAACGGCGGCCGCAAACAGATCGAACTGGCTGATGAACACACCGCCGACATCGAAGGGAACGTCCTCGATCCCCAACTCCAGACCGTGGACCTGCGTGCCCCAGAGGAGCTGTGCCACTCCTTCTATGATATAGGAGAGTCCAAGCGTCGCCATGAAAAGAGTGATCGGCGGCTTGTTCGTCAATGGCCGCAACACCGTGCGCTCGATGGCGAGACCGATCAGCACCATGGCGGCTAAGGTAAGGACGAGCGCAAACGCGAAGGGAACATTACGCTCAAGCAGGCTGACGAAGGTCAGTGCGGCAAACAGCAACATCGCCCCTTGGGCGAAGTTGAGAACGCCAGAGGTCTTGTAGATCAGCACGAAACCGATAGCGACGAGCGAATACATGACGCCTGAAAGCAAGCCGCCAACCAGCACCTCGATCAGAAACAGCCAGTCGAAATCTCCCATCAGATGCCCTCCCCGTCCTCGTTTTCCTCAATGACGCCGAGATAGGCGTCGATGACGCGCTTGTCGGCACGAATTTCGTCCGGGCTGCCGTCGGCGATCTTGCGGCCGTAATCGAGGACTGCGATCCGGTCGGAAAGCTGCATGACCACGCCGATATCGTGCTCGATCAGGACGACCGTCGTCTCATACTGATCGCGGGCAGACCGGATGAAGTCCGCCATGTCGTTCTTTTCACTCGCCGTCATCCCCGCCATGGGCTCGTCCAGAAGCAGGATCTTCGGCTCGGCCACCAGGGCCCGGGCGAGTTCGACACGTTTTTGCAACCCATAGGGAAGCGTGCCCACGAGGCGGTCGCTCACCTGATCCAGATGCAGGAACTCGAGAATACGGGCCGCCCGCTCGCGCGCATCCGCTTCCTCGCGGCGTGCGCGGCCAAGGCCAAGTATCTGCCCGACGAAGCTCGAGCGCACCGTGTACGCACGGCCGGCAACGACATTATCGATGACACTCAAGCCTTTGAACAAAGCGAGGTTCTGAAACGTGCGCGCAACGCCAAGCGATGCCAGCCGTTCCGTCGGCACATGCCGAAAAGAGCTGGAACCGATATGAACATGACCATGGTTCGAGCGATAAACACCGCTGATAACGTTGATCAGCGAACTCTTGCCGGCGCCGTTTGGTCCGATAATCGCCCTGATCTCCCCCGGCTCCACGGAAAGATCCACATCGATCAAGGCAGAAACTCCGCCGAATGACAGGCTGACGCCATGCAAAGCGAGAGCAAGGGCTTCTTCGCCATGCCGCCGCGTGCCGCCGGTCTTGCCCGATGGCAACGCGCGGACGAGCTGGTCGCCGTTGTCACGCAACGTGCCGGGGACCAGCAGGTCAAGAGCATAGGTCGCGGCGGGCATTCGGTGTCCTCCATTCGGCTCGGGCAGGGCTTGAACATGTCATGCCAATCCCGTTGGCGCGGACCATCGGCCCACGCACCCATCCCGTTTCAGTGCAAGATATTCTGCTGTTGCAGTGAGCCTATTCGGCTGCCACGGACTGCGTGCTTGCGGCCTCCTCGAGCTCGCGAACCAGCGGGATCACATGCTTGCCAAAATACTCGACCTCCTCCTGGAAATGCAGGAAGCCAAGCAGGATCAAATCCGCACCCGCCTGCTTCAGCGCGACAACCCGCTCGGCAACCTGTCGTGGCGTGCCGATAAGGTTCGAGCGGAAGCCATCATTATATTGAACAAGATCTTCGAAAGACGATTTCGCCCAGTTTCCTTCGCCTTCCGGTGAGGATTTCCCGGCGTTTTTCACTTCATGCCCGAACGCATTGACCGCCTCAGGGTTGGCCTTTTCGATGATCTCTGCAAGCACCGCCCTGGCCTCTTCCTCGGTCTCACGCACGATTGCGAAGGCGTTTACGCCGACCCGCACGGAATGGCCGTTCTCCCCAGCCTTCGATCGGATATCGTCAACCTGCTTGCGGATTTCGGCCGGCGTATTGCCATTGGTGAAGTACCAGTCGGAGACACGTGCTGCCATGTCGCGAGCCGCGCGCGAGGAGCCGCCCTGGAAGATTTCCGGCTGCGGATCGATGGGCTTCGGTTTCAGCGAATAATTGTTGAAGCGATAGAAATCACCGCGGAAGGTGAAATTGTCCTCAGTCCAGATACCGCGAAGTGCACGGATGAACTCCTCCGAGCGACGATAGCGCTCGTCATGATCAAGCCAATGCTCGCCAATCGCGGAAAATTCGCCGCGGAACCAGCCACTGACGATATTGACCGCGACGCGACCGTTGGTCAGGTGATTGATGGTCGCAATCTGCTTGGCGGCAAGTGCCGGGTTCCACGGGCCGGGCAGGATCGCGGCTATCACCTTCAACGTCGTCGTCGATTCGAGAAGAGCATGGCTGAACGAGACGGACTCGTGCTGAAATTCCGCCCCGTAACCTGCCGTGAAGCGGATCTGGCTCAGGGCATAGTCGAAACCACTGGCTTCGGCGATCTGGGCAAGCTTTCTGTTGTATTCGATCGTCCAGCTTGTGCGCTGTTCGATGTTCGAAATCACGAGGCCGCCCGAAACATTCGGCACCCAATAGGCAAATTTGACTGGATCTTTCGAAGCATCGGAAAAAGTCATGTAAGGCTCCCTTTGAATTTCGCTCTATAAGCTAAGCCGCCAAGCCACCGTGCGTCCCCGCAGGGGTCACCGTCGAATTGGCTACTGGTGTGATGACCGCGAGCTCCTCGATGGCTCGATCGAGACGTTCGAGGACCTCAGGATTTTTGAGTTCGTAATCGGTAAAGTCGGCCTCAAGCGCGTAGATTGCGGTCGGGACGGTCAGCGCATTGAAGAAACCAAAGAGCGGGCGCAATTGGTGCTCGAGCATAAGGCCATGCAGCTGCGTGCCGCCCGTTGCGGTCAGGACGACGCGCTTGCCAGCAAGCGCTCGATAGTCAACGAGATCAAAAAGGTGTTTTAGCGCGCCGCTATAGGATGCGCGATAGACCGGCGACCCGACGATGATGACATCTGCCTCTTCCACTGCGGCAATGATTGCCTTGCCTTCGGTATCGAGCTGATCGGCGCGAAGCGCGCGAAAGAGCACGGGCGCCGCGTCGACTAGCTCGATGGACTGCACATGGCCGCCAATGCGTTGCCGCAGGCGATCGGCAGCGATACTCACCAGGGACGCCGTCCTGGACGGTTTTTTGACATTGCCACTCAGCGCTATGATGTTCATGAAAACGACCGCCCAATTAATTACTTTTACTCTATAAATTTAGTAGATTTTTGACAGGCGAAATTGTTCCAATCTTGGGAGAAAAATGGATAGAATTACCGCCAATAACGGCAATATTCCGGACGAAATTTCTCAAACGTAATACGTCGAGCATAACAGAAGGGCGACTGAAAAAAATGATCCCCGAGCGCGAGGGGGCTATCGATTACGAGCCAGAAGAGTCGTCATTTTATTAAAAGCCCTTGCAGATTTTATAGAGGCTGCGCGCGACGTATTATTGTGAGACTTCAGTCGATCAAGTTAACCCGCTCAAGATGACTAGGCTCAGGACCTATTAATTTGACTTGAGATGTGATTCACGGCTTCCGAGAAGGAGGCCGTGATGGATGATTTGTTTTTGCTGAGCGAGCGCCAGATGACGCGGATATCGCCGCATTTCCCGCTTTCACATGGTGTTGCGCGGGTCGACGACCGGCGGGTGGTGAGCGGGATCGTTTACGTGATCCGCAACGGTCTCCAGTGGAAGGACGCGCCGACTGGCTACGGTCCGCACAAGACACTCTACAACCGCTTCGTACACTGGAGCCGGCTGGGTGTGTTCGACCGCATCTTCGCCGGGCTCGCCGGCGAGGGGCCGAAGCCGGAGCGCATCATGATCGACGCGACGCATCTGAAAGCCCACCGCACTGCGGCGAGCCTGCTTAAAAAAGGGATGTTCCCCGTCGTATCGGGCGAACCAATGGCGGGCTGAACTCAAAGCTCCACACCGTATGCGACGGAGACGGACGGCCGATCATCCTGCTTCTGTCAGAAGGTCAGATGAGCGACCATAAGGGCGCACGTCTCGTGCTCGACGCCTTGCCTCCCGCCGATCACCTGATTGCCGATCGCGGATATGACAGCACCTGGTTCCGCGAGGAACTTGAGGCCAGAGGCATCGAGCCGTGCATCCCGTCATCGAAGAGCCGCAAGATACCCTTCGTCTACGACAAGGTCCTCTACCGTCAGCGCCACAAGGTCGAAAACCTGTTCGCCAAGCTCAAGGACTGGCGGCGCATAGCGACGCGCTACGACCGATGTGCTCACACCTTCTTCTCGGCAATCTGTATCGCAGCCGCAGTTATCTTCTGGCTCTGATCAATGAGTCCTGAGCCTAGCCGAACACTGCAGCGAGCTATTATGCCACCTGAACAAGCCACAGCTAGAAAACGCATTTGGTCCATCATCAAGGTGATCTGGACAGTGTCGATTATCATTGTGGCCACCGGACTAGGCGCGGTGATCGACTGGGAAACCCACGGAATTGTCGGTGCGATTGCCTTGGGTTTCGTCGGCCTCGTCGTTGGCATTTTCCTCAGCTCACCTACTCTACTCCTGCAAGTAATCCCTTGAGCAAAGTGAGTTTTTCAACGGTATCGGTCAGAATCCGACAAACAATACCCAAGGTTCCAACGCTTATTCAGTCGGCGGGTTTAGGGAATTTTTTCGCCTCTACGCGACTGAGATAAACCGTCGAATCGGCTCCGGAAAGGAGCGGACTATCGACGATCCCGAGTACACGATAGCGAATAACGAGGGGGGTAGATCCCATAGGCGTGTTTTGACCGATCGGGTTGAGAAGCGTCACAAGGTCGCCCGGATTGATCGATAATTGTTTTGCCAGTCTTGAACTTGCAAACAAGCCTTCGCCGAGCCTAAACTCCTCCAGTACAGCAACGCTAGAAGAACTTGAAAGGACCTTGAGGGCGGAGACGTCAACGGTGTCGAAACCAATGACCAAAACGCCGCTGCTGCCCTTCGCCGTTGTGGCGAGAGCCTGTCCTTCAACGATCGAACCAGGACCTTGTCTGCCATATGCTCGATCCCCACCGACCGACAGTTGTGGCGAACAAAGCGTAAAGAATAGAGCTGCCCATTGAGCGTAGCGAAGTCTGTAGAGTTTCATCGGTTTTCGCTCCGCTTAATGGATCATAACTATGAAACAATCAATCTCGAACCCGTTAAAGGTGAGTGCAATGACTGAAATTTGAACTTCAGAGACACGAACAAGGTGGTACGCGGCCGTACGGGTGTCGCGGAAATACTGACATTTTAGCATCGCAGAAAACCAAAGGGCATCGCAATTAATGATCGATCGAAGGGCTCGGGATATTGCTGCCGATCTCATCTTGAGGTTTCGCGTGGGCGAGCCGACAAAAGACCAGTTTAAAGATGCTTGCCCGACCAGTTCCGACCGCGCGTTGCGCGCCATCTCGACAATGATCTGGGCCTTTATGACGATCAACATTAACACACACTCGCGGGCCGCTATACTCTGCCGGAAGAGACCAACGCCATAATGACGCGCTGCATGCTCTTCGCAAAAAGCCGATCTAACCTATGAATGGCCAGAAGAAGACCTATCATACTCGTTTTCGTTAAACTGCGCCCCGAAGGCTTTGGGTAAGGCAGAAACAAATAAGGAATGGTTTTTTTCGTGAATTAAATTCAGCAATGCAAGCGGCTGTCGGCTTTTTCTATCTATTTAATATCGGGCATTAGCTTAACTATGAGTGTTGCGTGGGCGGCCGCTGACGATAAGCGGCGCGACTGGATGTTCAGCGGCAACGACCTCATCATCGCGTTGGAAGGTCGGCCAGCAGAGGGAACTGCCGACAACGAGCGTAATCGTGCTTTGTCCAGCGCCAGCGCCAGTGCCTACATCTCCGGGGTAGCAGACGTGACAAGCGGCGTGCGGTGGTGCGGCGCAGGAACGGTCATGCCTCACGAGCTTGTCGATCGCGCCTATACCTACTTGCACAGCCTTCGTTCAGAACGCCTTCAAGGAAACGCATCAGCGCTCGTGGCAGATGGATTAGCGGCGGCGTTTCCATGTCGCCCGAACTGACATTTGCGTAAATCGGTTATGAATGCGTCTACAAGTTTAAAGAGCAACGGCCATGGTTCGAAAAATAGTTTGGGGCATTCTCACTATCCTGTTTGTCGCTTTGTTGATTCCAGCCGCGATTGTCTTGTTGGCAATGTCAACCTGGAAGAATGAAACAGCGACGGCCTCGAAAGCGCCCGAATTGTCAACACGTCTCATCATATCGGTCGATCGGCCATTGGTCACAACAGGAGGAGCGATCATCGTTTCCGGATGACCGATCCCTGACGGTGAGTGGCGCGAGATTAAGGCAGACGGCGGCGATGGCAGCAGGAAGGAATTTGACATAAGCGTATCCTCTCTGGCTTCCATCGTGGATTTCGTCTATCCGCAAAGCGGCATCTATACTTTCAAAATTTAAACAGCGTCTTCGAACGATACGACGCCCCTCAGGACACGGCAGATTTTGATCGGCAGCGCCGAGGTCCACGATCCTGAAACCCAACAGCTGGTGAGTTGGCCATCGATGAGCGTCATTTACGTCGAAGGCGATCGTTATGACGCGGGATGGGCGCGGATATTTGCTTAGACATTTGATGGGTCTTTCAGGCAGGAAGATAAAGATGCTCTCTCAATTCAGCGCTTCGCTGCCGGGCGTGTTTTATCGTTATCCCGAAGGATGATCGACGCCGTCGTGCAAGACAGCAAATAGGATCACAGCGCGGGGTGCACGATGAGTGTGTTCGCTTTCCAGATAGCGCGGCACATGTGAGAGGTTGTCAATAACTTTCCCGCCAGGTTATACGATCAGCCAGGAACCCCAATCTCTTGTTGTTATTGCGAGATTAGTTACGATGCGTTTCTGTTGCTCAATTGCTTTTATTGCATCAGTCATGAGTGCAATGCCGGCCCAAGCCGTGACGTGCGTCGTCGAAGGCTCGAAATTTACCTTTCAGACGGAAGGGTACGGCCCGATTTTTGGCCATGGCACGCAGGCTGGCGCCGATAGAGCCTATGACCTTTTGCAAAAAGAGTTGGGCGATCTCGCCGGCTTTGCCAAACCAACGATCTTCTACGTCAAGGCCGGCCGTCAGATCGTCAGTGGCGAATGCGCCGGGGAAAAATGCGCGGCCGAGGAAATGCAGGCCGGCTGGAAGCGTTGCTCCGAAGGCGCGAAAACCACCGATGATATCTGCCTTCCGCTCGCCGTCGTCTACCAGAACAAGTTGTACTGCCTGCTCCAGCCGCCCCCACCCTTTGAAGAAGGGAAACCCTTCGTGCCGTATACGCCGCCCTTTAACCGATAGTTTCGATATCGAGGAGAGGATGCGAGAAAGGGGCCGATATGGGTCATTCGCCATCGACAGAATTTGCTTTTCAGGCATGGCCAACACCGTTTGAAAACACGGCAATTGAGCTGATGGGGGCGGAGTTTTCAGGAAACGGCGCGCTGTCCTTTCGTGTGTGCGCGCTTGAAAATGGCGCGATCTACCGCGTGGATTTCGAATATGTATCGGCTTTTCGAGTTCTTGACGAACTAAGCATTTCCGAACAGAATCGTGTGGAGAGTAACTCATCGTATCCATCGCTGTTGCTTGAGTTATCATCTTGATCATTCTCCCAGCACAACGAGTGACGGAAACAGCGCGCAGGTGAGGCTGCAGGGTTGATTTCACCGGAAAACCTTACGGGGGCCACTGGTCCCCGTCAGCAATCCTGTGTGTCGCAGACCTCGCATAATCCGGGTCAGGCTCCGTAGGGCACCCAGATGTTCTTCACTTGTATGGCCCTGCGCAAATAGTCACGGCCCTGCCCTTGTGTACGGTCAAGCCAATCGGGCTGACGCCCGTTATTGACCCAAGTGGCCTTCAGGTTGCCCGCAGACGCCCGCTCTACCATCGCGCTTCCATCAGCCGAACCGAAATACCAGATAGCTGCAACCTCATCATGCTCGGCCAGCGTCTTTGCAAGCAGATCGCGTTCGCCGGTCACGATGTTGATGACCCCGCCGGGCACGTCCGACGTGTCAAGCAACTGATAGAAATCACCGGCAATCAATGGATGGCGCGACGACGGGATGACCACGACGCGATTGCCCATGGCGATTGCCGGCAGCACCAGTGACACCAGCGAAAGAAGCGGCGCCTCATCTGGGGAAACGATACCGACGATGCCCCACGGTTCGTTCATGGCAAGCGTGATGTGACGCGACTTGGTGGAGTGTACCGCGCCATCGAACTTATCAGCCTGGGCGGCGTAATAGGAGATACGGCGGAGAGATGCGTCGAACTCGTCCTTTGCCTTCTTTTCGCTGACACCCGTGCTATCGATGATGCGGACGACAAATTCGTCGCGACGCGCATCGAGGTTCTCTGCCAGATAATAGAGCACCTGCGCGCGGTTATGGGCGGTTGCGGAACTCCAGCTGCCTGCCTTGGATGCCGCTTCCACAGCATTTCGGATGTCCTTGCGGTTGCCTATTCCGGCCATGCCGATCACGGCGTTGCCCTTGCCGGCCACCGAATAGCTGTAGCCACCGTCGGGGCGGGTTTGCTTGCCGCCGATATAGTTCTTCATGGTCCGATCAAGGCCGTCGATCGCCATCTTGCTGTCAGCATTCGGCAATGCAGACGGCGTAAAGGCTTCAGCGGGCTTGTTGACCGGCAGGCTCTTTTCCCAGTCTGCCGCCAGATATTCGTAAAGCCCTTCGCGTGCACCTTCACGGCCGAAACCGCTTTCGCGGTAGCCGCCAAAACCTGCACCGGCGTCCAGCATATTAGTGCAGTTGATCCAGACTACGCCTGCCTTGACGCGGGCTGCCAGATCAAGCGCGACATTGATGTTTTCCGACCAGATGGAGGCGGCTAGGCCGTAGCGGGTGTTGTTGGCCAGCGAAACGGCTTCATCCGGCGTGCGGAATGTGGTTGCCGCAGCGATCGGACCAAAAATCTCAACCTGGCAGACCGTCGACGCCTGATCGACATCGGTGAAGAAGCCGGGAGCGACGAAATTGCCGGTGGCCGGCAACGGGTTGGAACTCTGCCAGAGTTCACCGCCCTCCTCCACGCCCTTGCGGACCAGATCCGTGATGCGTTTCACCTGAGTAGCGGAAACAATCGCGCCAACATCGGTCGACTTGTCGAGCGGATCGCCGACCCGCAGGGTTTCCAGCCGCTTTTTCAGCCGTGCATAAAATTTCTCTGCAATGCCCTCCTGCACCAGCAGGCGGGAACCGGCGCAGCAGACTTCGCCCTGGTTGAACCAGATCGCGTCAACAACACCTTCAACCGCCGCATCAAGATCGGCGTCCTCAAAAACGATGAAGGGTGACTTGCCCCCCAATTCCAGCGACAGCTTTTTGCCCGAACCGGCGATCTGCTCGCGAATAACGCGGCCGACCTTGGTCGAGCCGGTGAAGGCGACCTTATCGACGCCATCATGGCCGCAGATTGCCGCGCCGGTCGAGCCATCGCCCTGGACGACATTGACGACACCGGCCGGAAGGCCGACCTCGTGGCAGATTTCCGCAAAGGCGACCGCCGTCAACGGTGTCAGATCGGCGGGCTTCAGCACTACGGTATTGCCGGCGGCAAGCGCAGGCGCGATCTTCCAGGCCAGCATCAGCAGCGGGAAGTTCCAAGGGATTACCTGACCGCAAACACCGACCGGTGAGAAACCACGGAACTCGTCTTCCACCATTTCGGCCCAACCGGCGTGATGGTAAAAGTGGCGGGCGACGAGTGGAATGTCGATATCACGGGTTTCGCGAACCGGCTTGCCGTTGTCCATCGTTTCCAGAACGGAAAGGAAGCGCTCGCGCTTTTGTATATGACGGGCGATGGCGTAGAGATAACGGGCGCGTTCGTGACCCGACAGCTTCGACCATTTTCCGAAGGCCGTGCGGGCGGCCTTGACCGCCTGATCCACGTCTTCCTCATTGCCGCAAATAATGTCCGCCAGCTTGTCCCCGTTTGCGGGGTTTGAAACGGCAATCGTCTTGCGGCCATCGGGAGAAACAAACCGGCCGTTGATATAATGACCGAACGAACGTCCGTGAGTGTCAAGCCACTGCTTCACATCACCATTGGCTTCGGGGGAAGGTCCATATTCCATGGTTTCCAAAATGTCCTTGATGGGTCGCATTTTTTCAGTCCTTATGCGGCAGCGTGATGATGAGCGCTGGAATAGCGGCCGGTTACGAAATGTTCGAGCTGCCGCTCGATGTCGCCGAGCATCGAACTGGCACCGATGCGGAACAGGTCCGGCTCCAGCCAGCGATTGCCCAGTTCCTCCTTCATCAGCGTCAGCCACGACAGCGCATCCTTAGCCGTCTTCAACCCGCCTGCAGGTTTGAAGCCGACCATCTGGCCGGTCAGTTCGCCGTAATCGCGCAGCGCCCGCACCATGGTCAGACTGACCGGCAGGGTGGCGTTGACCTCCTCTTTGCCGGTGGAAGTCTTGATGAAGTCCGAACCCGCCTGCATCGCCACCATTGAGGCTCGATAGACGTTGGTCAGCGTGTTGAGATCGCCCGTCGCGAGGATAGCCTTCATATGGGCTTCACCGCAGGCTTCACGCATCGCAGCGATCTCGTCATAAAGCCCTGCCCAGTTCTGCGTCAGAACAAACTCGCGGGTTATGACGATATCGATCTCCCTGGCGCCTTGCTCGACGGCATATCGGATTTCGGCCAGCCGCTGCGGCAGCGGTGTCAGGCCGGCAGGAAAGCCCGTGGCTACCGATGCGACCGGAATAGCCGTACCTTCCAGCGCCTTGACGGCGTGGGGCACCATGGTCGGATAAACGCAGACGGCGCCGGTGGTGATGCCGGCATCCGCAAGGCCGAGTGCCTCGAGAATGTCTTCCCGGACCGGACGGCGCGCTTTCGCGCACAGGCGGCGTACGCGACCGGGCGTGTCATCACCGGACAGCGTTGTCAGATCGATGCAGGTGATGGCCTTGATCTGCCAGGCGACCTGGTATTCCTTCTTAATCGAGCGTCGGGCCGTGATTGTCGCTGCACGCCGTTCGGAGGCACTGCGATTGACCGATACATCTTCAAACCATTCCGGTTTGAGAGCGGTGCCGTTATTTCTGGGAAATGCTTCGCTCATTTTCTGTCCATTTTTCTGGTCAGGCTGCGGCATTGGCATGGTCGCGGCAAAAAGCCTCGAACTCTTCGATGCTGGCATAGGCCTTCTGTGTTCCGGGACGGGTGATGGAATGCGCCGCGTAAAGCGATGCCTTCTTCAGGGAGGATACGACCTCGCGCGTTTCGGCGTAAAAGCGGGCAAAGGAGCCAATAAAGGCATCGCCCGCACCCGTGGTGTCCCTGGGCGTTACCTTGACGGGTTCGATGTTGACGATTTCGTTGGAAGTAATCATGCGCGCACCACGCCCGCCCAAGGTAACGATGACGGTGCGAATGCCGCGTGCGATCAGCGAGCGGGCGGCGCTGACGATGTCTTCGTCGGTGTCGGTCGGCAACCCCGACAGCAAGGCAAGCTCGCTCTCGTTCGGCACGAGGAAGGTTACCTGGCGGATGCGCTCAGGATCGAGATTGGCAGCGGCAGGCGCGGGATTGAGGATCGTCTCGATACCGTTCTGGGCAGCAAGTTCGATGGTATGGTAGACAGTCTCAACCGGCACTTCCATCTGCATCAGGATCAAGCCGCACTCTTTCAGATCGGCGGCCGCCTTGTCGACTTCCGCAGGCAAAAGGTCGGCATTGGCTCCTTTGACGATGAGGATGGAATTCTCGCCTGATTGTTCGACGAAGATCGGTGCGACACCGCTGGATTTGCCGGCAACCTTCACCACATGACGCGTATCAACGCCAAAGCTCTCGAGGTTGCGGATGGTGTTATCCGCGAAGACATCGTCACCGACCCGGGTGACCATCATCACTTCAGCACCAAGGCGCGCCGCGGCAACCGCCTGGTTGGCACCCTTGCCGCCGCACCCCATTTCGAAGGTGGGCGCCTCGAGTGTCTCGCCCGGTCCGGGCATACGGTCCACATAGGTGATGAGATCGACCATGTTGGAGCCGACGACCCCGATTTTCTTACTCATGCCGATATTCCCTGCTTATCTGTTTTAAAGGGCGCTGATCCTGGCGCCGAACTGATCGGCGGCAGCGCGGTCGAGATAGCCCAGCCGTACCGGAAACACCCTGCGTTCACCCGGTGATAGTCTCTGCACGTTGTTCTTGGCCTTTTCCGCCAGATAGCCTTCCGGCTCGCAGGTGGATGGCAGGGCGAATGCGGCAACCTGCGAATCCCCGTTGACCAGGATCCAACGCACTGTCTTCGGGAAGGCGGCGAGCGGATAGGAGATGGCAAAGCCATCTCCCTCACGTCGTTGCATCATCAGATGCGTCAGCCCCTCACCGTCTGCCGGCAGGCCGTTGATGTAGAATACCTGTTCAGGGTCGTAACGTTGCGGTTCGTCGAGCACCTCCATGGCGGAAGGCTGACTTGTCAGCGTCTCCAGCAGGGAAAAGTAATCGGGGTTTGGTGTGACGTGGCCGGGTACGGCAGTTCGCACCCTCACCTGCTCCGGCGTGTAGGGCACCGGCTGAACGATTTGCGCACCCTCGGCATAGGCAAAGTTCACATGGCACATATACATGAGGTCCATGGGCGCTGAAGACAGGTTCTGGATGTCCATGACCATGTCAAAAAGCGTGTCTTCAGCACGCAAAGTCACGCTGGGGCGAGCCAGATAATTGGCACCAAAGCCCATGACATATTCGACTTCCCCGGTTGCACGCACGTAGGCGCCGCGGGAATCGTGTCCGATGACAAGGCCGGCTTTGTCCATGACGGCACAGGGCATTTCGCCATGCAGGGCATGATTATCTTGCGGCGACGGGCAGCCGTTGCGCAACATGCCGCTATGGAATGCAAAACATCCGTATGTCTCGACGATTGAACCGGCTGGTCGCGGCATCGAAAAGCGGCTTCCCATAGTCAGGTCAACGCCGTTGAACTCAACGCTCCAGATCATCTGCCCCATGAATGGCAATATGACGATCCGGCCGTGACGGTTCTCCAATTGCAGCGCTTCAACGCCGGTGGCATAGCGGAAGGTGGTGACCTTCAGCCCATCGGTTGCCGCTAAAAGATGTGGGACATCGGTGAAGTCTCGGCTGCGGAGATGAAATTCTGTTGCCTGCATGGGATCACCTGCCGGGGTTTCGCCATGCATTGATGGCGATGACGAGAATGAGGAATGCGCCCCAGATGAAGTCGATAAGGTGGTTGGAAAACCGCATCATCTGGAAACCGGAGGAGAGCAGCATGAGCGCTATCAGAGCAATGGCGATGCCGAGAACGCGCCCTTTCCCACCCGCCGGGTTTGTGCCTCCGAGAACGGCAATCAGCACCGCCTGCAGCAGATAGGACGCGCCGTAGTCGGATTTAGCTGCATTGGTCCGCCCGGACAGAATGATTCCCGCCAGTGATGCCAGCACGCCGGTGAGCATATATGAATACAGCATCATGCGATCCTTGCGGATGCCAGCAAAGACGGCTGCCCGCGGATTGGTCCCGATCAGCATCAGGTTGATGCCAAGCGTCGAGCGCGTCAGCAGGATCGCCACGATAATGCACACGGCGATGAACAGCAGGAACGGCGTTGCTATACCGAAGATTTTACCGTTACCGATCCAGTTCCACGCGTCAGGAAATCCGACAATTGCCGGACCGCCGGTCAATACCAGCGCCAGCCCCATCAGAATCTGACCTGTGCCGAGTGTCGCCAGGATCGGGGTAATGCGCAACTTAGCCACCAAAAGGCCGTTGATCAGACCGGACAGCAGGCCAACCGCCATCGCGAGCACGATGCCAAGCCCTGTGTAGAACACGATGCCCGACGTGGAGGATTGCCCTGACTGAACCATAGTGGAATGGAAATAAATGCCGGCGACAATGCCCGCCAGATTGGCAATTCCCACCACGGACAGATCGATACCACCGGTCAGCATTGCGATCATCATGGCGATGGAGAGGATCCCCAGTTCCGGCATGATGTAACTGATGGATTCGAAGTTGTAATAGTTCAGGAACTTGCCGGGATTCATCCATGTCATCAGGGCAAAAACGATGACGGTGATCAAAAGCAGCTGAACGATGTTGTTGTCGTTGCCGAAAAGCCGACGCATATCGAACGAATTCTTCATGATGCGCTCTCCCGTCACGCTATGCTTTTACGGTCGCGCCATGCCGTGATGGCAGTGGCAATGATGATAATCAGGCCGACAACAACGCGCTGCCAAGTGGTGTCCACCTTCATGATGATCAGGGAATTTTTGACCATCACCAGCATGAACACGCCCATCAATGTGCCGAGAACCGTGCCGCGTCCGCCAAAGATTGACGCACCGCCCAGAACCACGGCTGCGATCACGTCGAGTTCGAGCCCGACAAAATCACGCGGGTTGGCAAGCCAGATCATCGAGGAATGCAACAGGCCCGAGAAACCCGCCAGCGCACCGGCGATGCAGTAGACAAAGAAGATCGTCGCGCCCGTATTGAAGCCAACGCGCTTTGCGGCCTCGGGAGAGCCGCCGTAGGCATAAACGCTGCGCCCGATCATGGTGTAGGTAAGGATGAGATGGATGACAAACGCCAGCCCCAGATAGACCAGGAACATCGCGGTCAGGCCGAAAGTCGATCCCGTGGCCGAGGTCAGAGAGATCACATCGGTCTTGCCGAACTCGATCAGCTCCTTCGGCATCTTGTTGATGTTGACGATGCTGGTACCGACGAGGCCGAGAACAAGACCGCGCACAATCGAACCTGTCCCGAGCGTCACGATCAGCGGGATCATCCTGAAACGGTGAATAATGAAACCGTTAAACGCACCAAGAACCAGCCCAATCAGCGTCGCCGCAACGAAGGGAATGAGCACGCCATCATAACCGAGATAAACCATGCTGCGCACAGTCAGATACATCGCGGCAATAGCGAATGCCGTAAAGGATACGTCGATACCGCCCGAAATCATCACCAGCAATACGCCGAGCGCCATGATGCCAATCACGACATTGGAGCGCAGCAGGCCGAAGATGTTGTCGAGCGACCAGAAGGCCGGATTTATGAGACCGATAATGACCATGGCCGCGAGCAACACGCAGGCGATAATGGATTCTGTGCTTCTCAGGAGTTTCATGACTTGCGGCCCCTCAATTCAGCGTCTTGAGCCGGTCATTGACGGCGTCTTCTGTCATGCTCTCCCCCGACAATTCGTCAACGAAACGGCCGCGATGCATGACCAGCACGCGGTTGCAGTTATGCACCAGTTCCGGCACATCGTCGGAAATCATCAGCACGGCCAGGCCTTCCTTTTCGGCCAGCTTGCGGATGATGGTGTGGATCTGTGCTTTGGAGCCGACATCGACGCCGACGGTCGGGCCGTTGAGGATCAGAACTTTGGCGCCCGTCAAAAGCCAGCGGGCCAGAACGACGCGCTGTGCGTTGCCACCGGACAGATGGTTGACCGGCGTGTGCGGTCCCGGTGCTACGATCTGCATGGCCGAGAACATATCGCGAGTCGTCTCGTCCGCCTTTTTGCGATTGATGAAAAGACCTCGCACGAATTTCTCGATCGACGTGACAATGATATTGCGCTCGATCGATTGCGTCAGGAATAGCCCCTCGGTGAGGCGATCCTCCGGCACATAAGCGACACCGCAGGCAATACCCTCCTGAACCGTCCTTGGGTGAACCTCGCGGCTTGCAAGGCGCACTGAACCGGTAAAATCGGGGCGCATGCCAAACAGCGCCAGCGCGAGCTCGGTCCGACCAGAGCCAATCAAGCCCGAGATACCGACGATTTCACCTGGCTTTAACGTCAGGTCGGCGTTTTCCACGGAACCCGGAACCGAGAGGTTGCGCACTTCCAGCACCGGTGTATCGGCGCCTTCCTGCGGTGCCCACTGGTAGCTGTGGGCGGTCAGTTCCTGCCCCGTCATCGCACGGGTGATTGCCGGCTCGTCGAATTCGGCGATCGGCCCTTCCGCCACCTTCTTGCCATTTCGGAAAACTGTCAGGCGCTCGCTGATTTCCAGCATCTCGCGCATCTTGTGGCTGACGAAAAGCACGGCGATGCCCTGCGCCTGAATATCGCGCACGATCTTGAAAAGGGCATCGACCTCATGGCGCGTCAGCGCCGTCGTCGGCTCATCCATGATGATCAGGCGTGCATCGGCCATGACGGCACGGGCAATCGCCACGATCTGCTTACCCGATGTCGGCAGGGTTTCGACATCCGCATCAAGATCGATATTCACGCCGAGGCGGTCCAACGCCTTCTGCGCCAGCTGTCGAAGCTGTCGCCAATCAACCGTCTTGCGACCTTCCAACAGGAAGGTATTGATCGCCAGGTTCTCGGCCACCGTCAGGTTTCCAAACAGCGAAAAATCCTGGTATATCACCTGAATACCATGGTGAACGGATTTTACCGGATCAAGTTTGCCGACAGGCTTCCCGTCGATCAGGATCTCGCCATCCTCAGGCGTGTAAACCCCGGACATGATTTTGATGACGGTGGATTTGCCGGAACCGTTTTCACCTGCAAGGCAATGGATTTCGCCCGGGCGAATGCTCAGCGATACGTCGTCGAGCGCCTTCACGCCGCCAAACCGCTTGCCGATATGGCGCAGCTCGATCAGATTTTCAGTCATAATGGCCTCGTGCAAGGCTGGAAAACACGGGGTATAAGGAGAGAGGGTTACCCCTCCCTCCGCGGTTCGGATCAGAAGTCGTACTTGTCCATGTTTTCTTTGGTCACGCCGACCCAACCTGCGCCATAGAGCAGATGTGGCTTGG
Organism: Agrobacterium sp. NPDC089420; assembly: GCF_044900305.1. NCBI lineage: Bacteria > Pseudomonadati > Pseudomonadota > Alphaproteobacteria > Hyphomicrobiales > Rhizobiaceae > Agrobacterium > Agrobacterium sp. NPDC089420. The sequence continues at coordinate 38,268 of NZ_JBJDMY010000013.1, forward strand.
AGGCGTCAGGCACCAGCAGGCTTTCATAGCCGGGCAAACCCATGTTCAGGCCGGCTTTGATCTGTGCGTTCTTCTTCTCCAGAACCGCGACAGCCAGCATGTTCATTGCATAACCGGCAACGGCCGGATCCCAGAACTGGATGTACTGGATATTATCGTTCTTGATATATTCGCCGGCAACGGAAACCAGGCCCGTCCCCGAGAAGAACACCTTGCCCGACAGACCGCCCTCGGCGATCAGCCGGCCAGCGCCTGCGGATGTCGGCATCGGCGCGCCGAGAATACCGGTGATGTCCGGATAGGCGGTCATCGCCTCCTTGAGCTTGTTATAGTCTGTATTGGCGTCGTCATAGGTTTCCAGCCGCTCGGTCGCCTGCGACATCTCCGGGAAGTTTGCCTTCTGGTATTCGACGGCGCCGTCGATCCATTCCATCTGCGACTTGGACGTCAGGCTGCCAACGGTAGCGACATATTTGCCCTTGCCACCCATGGATTTGCCAAGTTCCTTCATCAGGTTCGCGCCATAGGCCTTATTGTCGAAGGCTTCTATGTCGAAATCCACATTCTGAATGTTGGAAGCCTCATGGCTGATGACAACAATGCCGCGATCACGGGCTTTCTTCAGGACCGGCTCCACCGCTTCGACCGAGAACGGCACGATGGCAATGGCATCTACGCCCTGCGCGATGAGGTTTTCAACGATCTGCACCTGGGCGGCAGCATCAGCTTGGCTTGGGCCAACCATCCAGACATCATTTCCGGTATCACCCTTGAACTGCTCAACACCATCGCGCATGCGGTCGAACCATGCGATGCCATCCACCTTCACGACGGTTGCGATCGTATATTTCTTGCCGCTGGCCGCGGTGATCAGCTCCTTGTTGACCTTCGATGTATCGACAGCGCTCTGCGCAAAAACAGCCGACGCGGAAAGCGTCGCAGCAAGCGCGATGGTTGCGAAGATTCTATTCACGGATAACTCCTCCCTTTGAAATTGCAACGTGCCGGACTTCTATCAACCGCAGCACCCGCTATTGTTCGATCCCAAACGCCGGCGACCGCTCCTCATGCGTCCGACGCCTCCTCATTCTCCTGGAAAGGCTTCCCACGCCCTGGTAGCTGCGCCTCAATGTGGCCCAGAAACCTGTTGTTTTCCCCTCCTGATAATGCGAACTATTATGATACAATTCGATCATTATGTTTCGATCGTTTCATGTTTGTTATTCTTCTGTCAAGCGCAGAGAGTGGCGATTGCGAGCAAAGCAACACCGAAATGTGAAGAGCAGCGAGAAACCGAAAGCGAAAACAAGGTGAGCAAAATAAGTGCACACAATGCCAGGTTGGACGCACTGACCAGACTGGTCCAGGAAACGGGCGTCCTGAGACTGCGGGACGCCGCGTCCCGGCTTGGCGTGTCCGAAATTACCATTCGCCGCGACATTGCCGCCGATGGCGAACGATTGAGCTGTCTTGGCGGCTACATCATTCCGGTTCAGGATGGCGCAGTCAGCAGCGACTATGTGCTGGAGCAGGAAAAGGACAGCCATGCGGCGGCCAAGATGCGCGCATGCGCGCAGGCTGCGGCTTTGATCGAGCCACATGACACTATATTCATCGACTGTGGAACGACGATGCCGCATCTGGCGCGGCAAATTCCGGTAAATGCACATGTCACCGCCATCTGCTATTCTCTCAATGTTGCCGAGGAGCTGGCAAGCAGAAACGATGTCCGCCTCATCATGCTCGGTGGACTCTATCATCCGGAGGCGGCCTCGTTCTCGGGGGATGAGGGCTTTGACGTGCTGAAGCGCGTCAATATCAACAAAGCATTCTTGTCTGCAGGCGGCGTGGACGGACATCACGGCGTGACTTGTTCGCATTTTCATGAAGTGCCGATCAAACAGATGGTCATGCAACGCTCAATGCAAAAGCATCTTGTGGTTGACAGCAGCAAGTTCAGCAAGGTGCGGGCGGCGCGCTATGCTTCCATAGGCGACTTCAATTCAATTGTTTCGGATCAACCCTTACCTTTTGTAAAATAAGCGGAAAATGGCGCGCGTTTCCGCTGCTCCTCGAAGGAGGCATCAACTATTACCGATGGCCTGTTCAGGCGGAACATTCGGGGTGTTTTTCTCGGCCTCCCGAAGCGGGAAATGCTCGAACCTCCCGTGCCCAGGACGGGTTCTACCGATTCCATGATGGCTGGTACAATCTCATCACAGCTTGACCAGTTGCGGACGTCAAGCACCATGCCGGGGGAGGAGGATAACAATTAGCCAAAGATATCTATCTGGCTGACCTCGACCTCCACTTTCGTCAGGCGTTCTAGGAACTCGGCAGTTTCGTAAACGGCACTGTGGAATAGAATATCCGGCCGTCGGCACATCGGGCTATCGCGACATGCTGGTGAAGGCCTTGCCGACATTATGATCCGGTCTGAGGCAAAGATCCTTGAAAGCTCCCCGTGCCGGCCAGCTGACTTTTCGACGCCCCCCTTATCTGATGAGCTTGCAATTTTTCCGCATAAACTCCTCCTGTCGATCAATCGGGTTCAGATTTCAGTTCGCCGTGACAAGCCGGCATATCGGAGCGCGATAAAGGCCATGAGACTGGCAGCAGAGAACGCATTCAGATTGAGAAGCGTTGCAAGATCGCCTGCCGACCAGGATTGCACCTCGGCGCCCAGAAATGTGCGCGAGCAGAAGAACACGATAAACACAAGAACTGCCATCGCATATTGCCAGCGTTTCTCGTCCGCACGGAACGAGATGGCCGCCAGCATGATGCAGGCCGCAAAGAAAAATTCGGTGCCGGATGCATGGCCGAACATCGCCGTTTCAAACAGGGTATCGAGCGTTCCCACAAGAGGAAGCGCTAGGCGCGCAGCCAGATGTGATTTCTTTGCAAGAAACGGAATCGCAAGGAAAAAAGGCAGCGACAGCACGGTAACGAGCGATGCCACAGCAGCATCGGCGTCGACCAGATACCAGACATAAAGCGGATAAAACGGCTTGTTGAGGATGATGACCCAGGCAACGGTCAGTGTCGCCTTTGTCAGGTCATCGGTTACAGCCAAGCCCGTCCGCCTACCGTCTCTTCCAAGCTCCATCAGGCCGTCTTCTCCGTTAGCGCCAAGCAGGCTGCTGGCCTAGATACGAAGAAGAGACTGGTTTGGTTTCAGTCGCGAGACAAAAGTGCGACGGTGGTTCCGTAAATCGACGCGCAAGCCGCGCCGCTTTGGAAAACCGCACCGAGAATATCCGCTATCATCAGAGAACCGCAGAAGCAATCAGCCGCCGCAAGCGGCTCTTTACCAGGTATTGTCGCGGCTCGTCTTTATCGATCAGACGCTGATGGTAACTGCTGTGCCGCCTATACGACGAGGTCCGGGTTCTTCCACAGGCGGAACCCGCCTTCGAAAGCCAGAGCGTTGTCTCCGCGTCTGCACTTCGGCGGCAGATTTTCGAGCCTCTCCACATTGCCGCCGCCGATGACGACCTCATCCGGTTCAAGAGCCGCGCTCAGGCGCTCCACAACGTCTTGGACGCGCTTTTGCCATTTCGCGTTGCCTTTCTTTTCCCGATAAGCCTCGCTGACATAATGCTCGTAGGTTTTGCCCTTGCGGTAAGGAAGATGGGCGATCTCCATCGGCTGGGCAACGTTTTCGACGATCATCGCGGCGCCCAAACCCGTGCCGAGACCGAGAAACAACATGCGTCCGCCCTTGTAAGAGCCAATCGCCTGCATGAGCGCATCGTTGACGATGCGAACGGGACAATTGAAAGCGCCCTCATAATCATAGCCGACCCAGCCTTCGCCCAGATTGACCGGTTCCCGAAGCGGTTTGTTGTGAACGACCGGGCCGGGATATCCCATGGCGATAACGTCATAGGTCATATCCTTTGCCATGGCGGTTACCGCGGCGACCATTTCCTGTCCCGTCATTGTCTTGCCGCTTTCAACCTTGCGCTCTTCGCCACCTGTGCTCAAGCGGATCTTCACGTGACTGCCGCCGATATCAATTGCAAGAACGGTTTGATCCTCTGCCATGTACTGGCCTCCGTCGACTATGTGTGTTGGTCGCTAATCGGGATCAACCCATCCGCCTGGCGGGCCAAACCCTGCCATTTCCGCCGGACCCCAGCTTCCCACCTCATATGCAGGCGGCACGGCGGGATCATCGAGGATAGGCTCCACGATCTTCCAGGCCAGTTCCGCCGCATCCTGACGGGTGAAGAGCTGTCGTTCGCCGGCCATCGCATCGCCGATCAGCCGCTCATAAGGCGCCATATCACCAATACCGTCATCGACCGCGCCGAGTTCTACGGCCTCGCCGCGCATGCCATCGCCAGCAGCCTTGCGGCGCGCGCCGATTCCAATCGCGATATCCGGCCCCAGACGGAAGCGCACATAATTGGCGGGCGTTGTCTCGACATCGCCAAAGAGCGCAATTGGCGGCCGCTTGAAGCGGACCACAACTTCGGTCGCATGCGCTGGCAGGTTCTTGCCGGCGCGGATGAAGAAGGGCACGCCATTCCAGCGCCAGGTGGCGACGCGAAAGCGCACGGCGGCGAAGGTTTCCCGACTGGATGCCGGCGCGACACCCGGCTCGTCCAGATAGCCTCTGAACTGTCCGCGCACCACATCGTTACGAGTGAGCGGCGGCATGGCTTTCAGTATCTGTACTTTTTCATCGACGAGATCATCCGAGACGCTTGTGGCCGGCGGCTCCATGGCCAGCAGCAACAGCACATTGATCAGATGGTTCTGGATCACGTCGCGGATACATCCGACCTCGTCATAAAACTTGCCGCGCCCCTTGATGCCGAAATCTTCGGCCATGGTGATCTGCACGCTTTCGACATGGTCGCGGTTCCATACGGGCTCGAGAAAGGCATTGGCAAACCGGAAATAAAGAAGGTTCTGGATGGCCTCCTTACCGAGGAAATGGTCGATGCGGAAAATTGCATCCTCTGCGAAAACCGCGTGCAGCGCTTCGTTCAACGCTTCGGCGGAGGCAAGGTCACGGCCGAAGGGTTTCTCAACCATCAGCCGCGCCGAAGCGGCGATGCCCGCCTTGTTGAGGCCGGTTACCACGGTTTCGAAGAGAGACGGCGGGATGGCAAGGTAATAAAGCGGATTCTGGTGCCCGCCAAGCGCCGTGCGCAGCCTTTCGAATGTCGCTTCGTTGCGATAATCGCCGGAGACATAGGTCAGCTGTGCGGCGAATTTTTCGAAGACGGCTTCATCGATCTTGTCCACATGGTTGGCGACCGCATCGCGCGCCCGCGCTATCAGCTGCTCACGCGGCCAATCGTCGAAAGCGACGCCAATGATGGGCGTTTGCAGCGCGCCACGTTTCACCATGGCGTAAAGAGAGGGAAAGATCATCTTATAGGCAAGATCGCCCGTGGCGCCGAACACCACCAGCACGTCCGATCGCTGCCTGTCCGTGGCTGAGGTCTTCATTTGGCTTTCTCCAGATGGCCACCAAAGGCATTGCGCATGGCCGACAGCACCTTGCCGGCAAATTCGGCCTCGCCGCGCGAGGAAAAACGCTCGAAAAGGGCCGATGCCAAAACGGGGGCCGGTACGCCGGTTTCGACGGCCGCCTGCAGGGTCCAGCGTCCTTCACCGGAATCCGACACGCGCCCGCCATATTGATCGAGGTTCGGGTCCTGTTTCAGGGCCTGCGCCGTGAGGTCGAGCAGCCACGAGCCGATGACCGAGCCGTGCCGCCAGACCTCCGTAACGGCGGGAAGATCAATATCGAACTGGTAATATTGCGGATGGGCGAGCGGGGCGGTTTCGGCGTCCGCTTCGCGGTGTTGTGTGCCCGCATTGGAGGCTTTCAGGATGTTGAGACCCTCCGCATAGGCGGCCATGACACCGTATTCGATGCCATTGTGGACCATCTTGACGAAATGCCCCGCTCCCGACGGGCCGCAATGCAGATATCCCATCGGTGCCGTTCGGGTGACCGGGTCGGCGGCGATCCCCAGACCTGCGCCGGGCGCGAGAGAGGCGAAGATCGGGTCGAGACGCTGGACCGCAGCCACCGGCCCGCCAATCATCAGGGAGTAACCGCGCTCCAGCCCCCAGACGCCACCTGACGTGCCGGCATCGATGAAATCGATGCTGCGAGGCGCAAATTCGGCGGCGAGATCGATCGCGTCGCGGTAAAATGAATTGCCGCCATCGATGATGGCATCGCCCGCCTGAAGTTTGCCCGCAAAGTCCCGCGCGATTTTCGGCGTGATCGCGGCGGGCAGCATCAGCCACACGGCGCGCGGCGGTGAGAGCCTGGCGACGAGATCGTCCGGCGAGGTTGCGCCCGTTGCGCCTTCTTTCACCAGCGCCGCGACATTGTCGGGGTTGACGTCGAAAACCACGCAATCATGCCCGTGTTTCAAAAGGCGGCGCACCATGTTTGCGCCCATCCGCCCAAGCCCAACCATTCCAATCTGCATCCTGACACTCCTTTTGTGCAACTCGCTATTGCTGGTTCATTCGCCGAGGCGAACGGTAAAGTCCTCGTTTTCCCACACTCCAGCATCTCGCCAGTAGAAGGTGAACACAATCGTGCCGCCGGCCGCCAGTTGCTGCACGGGCAAGTCCGCAAAATGCGTGCCGAGACCGGAGGCCGTCGTGCTTGTGTCTGTGGTTGTCGCCCAGCCGTCGGCGCTCCAGTGCACGATGGCATTATCCGTCAGGTCAAGCCGCAGAACCTTGCCGGCTGGCATGGCTGATATCTTGTTGTTGAAGCGCCAGATTCGAAGATGCGACGGCGTCTTGTTGCGGATGTAGCGCTCAACACCCTGCGGCGGCATGTCGAAAACGGAACCATCGGCAAGCGAACGCAGAAGCTTGATATGTTCTGCATGCGCCCAGACCAACGGCATTGCGCTGCCCGACGGGTGGCCATAGAACAGCTCCCTGTCGGGAAGATCGGATTGATCCCAGACCTGCTCAGGGAAAAGGCCACTCTGCCCCGCCGATTTTTCCATGGTCGTCAGCAAGGCTTCCGCTGCCCCGCGTCTACCCGCAGCAAGTTCGTAATGGGCACGCTCGCCGGTCAGAAGGGGCCATGGCCTGCCCTGACCCGTGCCGTCAAATGCTGTTCCATCAGCATGCTCACCATATCCGTCGCCCGTGTACCTGTACCAGACCGGCCCCTGCGGCAGGTCGGCGCGCAGGCAATGATCGATCGCCGTGACCGTTGCGACAATATGGGGATCGTCCGGTGCGCGCAGGCCGAAGCGGACCAGCGCAAGTGCATCAGGGCTGATGACATCGCTTGTTGGCAGGAAAGCGCGATCCGGTCTCTGGTTGAGGATGGGCGTCATGCCCGAGGGCTGGACAGCATCGGTGGTACCGGGAGAGGCGATGCGAACATAATGGCCCGAAATACCAAGCTGCGCGCACAGGGTCTGGTCACCGGCAAATGTCCACCTTTCGATCTGCTCATTCCAGCAATCGGCTGTCTGCCGCAGATGCGTGGCTTCGGCCGCATCGCCCTCCATATCCAGCAGATCTGCGGCGGCAAGCAGCGCGGCGATCTCGACGGCAAGCGTGAACGGGCTGTAGCCTGCATCCTCCTCCCACCTGTCCTCGCCGGTCGTTGGGCCGTTTGCCAGAATATAGGCCGCAGCGCTACGGATCATCGGCATATAATCCGCCCTTGCGGCGTGGTCGAGGTGGCCGTGCCGATGCAGGATATCCGCAAGCAGGATTGGAAAGGCGCATTCGTCCATCTGAACGCCCGGCCAATAGGGCTTGCCATCCAGCCAGAGATTTTGCGGCCACCGCCCCGAGGGCTGCTGCACCTGGCGCAGATAATCAAGGATGGCCAAAGCCTCATCGTGGTCGCCGGCCGCCAGAAACCCGCCAGCGGCTTCCACCAGATCTCGCGGCCATATCAGATGATATCCGCCAAGATCGTCATCGCCCTTGGAGGCTCCCCATGGGATCGATAGACTTGCCACGACAGCTCCGGGCCGGTCTGCGGCACGATGCGCGGCAAGCACAGCGGTCGAGACGCGATAGGAGTTAACGCCGTGATGGGTATCGCGGTCGAGGCGGCCAAGACTGTCCTGCCAGCTACGCCAGTTGTCGACATAGGCATCGTGTGCGCGTCTGAAGCCGGACTTCAGACTTGCGACAGCACAGGCTGCAGCTTCATATTCAGTCTGGCCGAAACCGAGCGCCAAGGTCGCCGTATCGTGGGTTTCGCTAAAATCGATTTCCGCAGCCAGCGAAACATTGCCGTCATCCGCCCGCTGGTACTCCTCAATAAGGCGTCCGTGCCGGCGCAATTGTTGCCAGCCATCGGAAACGCCAACAAAACCCGCACTTGCAGCGCGCCAGGGACGATCGCAGACCAGAGCGAGATATCGTGAGCGGCCCACCGCAAACAACACCCGACGCCCCTCATAATCCCCTATCCACGCGGAGTTGAGATTACCTGCATTGACCAGATGCGGCGCGAGAAGGACGCTTACACGATAATCCCCTGTCTTTCCGTTCAGTGGGAAGAAGGAGACATGCTGAAGAACACAGGCCCGCGCCGGATCGGTGATGACCTGTTTTTCGATCCGGTAGGCTCCATCTGTCGCCGTATTGGTGATGTGGAACGCGGGAATTCCACTCTCGAAAGGGCGGGTAACGGAAGTACAGTCCCGTTTCTCTTCCGAAAAATATCCGTCGTCTCTGGTGACCACAAGACCGAGATCGCGGGTGCAGGCACTATCGATCCGCGGGTAATAGACCTCGTTGAGGATACCGTGGCTGAGCGTAAACCAGATTGGTGAATTTTTCGACAGCGCGGTTCCCACGCCATTCTTGGCGCTCGACGTCCAGCGTGCGTCAATGCCGGGTGCGCCGGGTGCGAAATCAAGTGCGGCACGCATCGTTACATGCCTCTGGCAGGGAGATGATGAAGGCGAAAGTGAATGTGTTATCGTATTGAAAACTCATGACGGAGATCTCGACCTTGAAGGAAGGGTCTTTCCGGGATGAGACGGAGACGGGATGCGGTTCCCGTCTCTAATCTCAAATCCGATACGGCCTCGTCATTAAGCTAGGTATTCGCGAAGGGGTGCACAACTAAAGATTTGGTAACCGAGCGTGTGGCAAGTTCCTTCATATCTGTGGCTCGCTATATGGCCCGGACGCATATGCCCTGCTTTAGTGCTAGGGAAAATGACAGCCTCTCCGAAACCCTTACTGCCGAACCGAGCTTGGATTGGCGTATCTGATGCGCTTCCCCATCGGTAAAATAGAACCCGGATGTCGGCCCGAACACCCATTGGAGGGCATTGCCAGCCGGCAATCCGATTTCATCCAATTTGTCGAGTTCACCGTGTTCTTCGAAGTTCGCGACAGCAGCGACCAATTCGTTTAAATTCATGACATCATCCTACCAGCTTGGCACGGGCGGGCGGCGTCCGCCAGGGATCCGAGGCCCGGGCAAGGGAAGCCAGATCGGCGGAGCATTCTCAAGCCCCTTTTTCAGCTGCCGCCATCGCTCTTCTGCTTCCCACTGACGCTCCTGCTCACGCTGCCTTACAGACTCTTCGCAATTATCGCACTCATCCAGCACCACAAATTCCCTGTAGCGAGCTCTATGCCGCCGTGCGATAGCGCGATAGGCATCATTCTTTGCGGTTTCATTCGGAAACTTGTCGCCCGGAAACTTCATGTCGTACATATGGGTCATCTGGCCGTTCTCGACTTTCACCACATCCAGCCAGCGGGAGCCGCGCACATTGAACCATCGCGTACCGCCCCAGGGCGCCCGGCGGGGAACCTTGGGAATGTCGTGTTCCTCTCCCTGCAGGATGACATTGCCGGGCGGTTTATCCGGGAACGTGTTGTTCGGATTGTTCGGGTCCCAGAAGCCAAGCTCGGAAATATAGCCGTAATTGGTGCGCGGATCGCCGACCGGCATGCTGCCGCCAAGAACCGTGTTCGGATATTGCGCCTGGATCGTCGCATCGACGCAACGCTGATAGCGGCCGGGGCTCGCCTCATCGTCGCGCGGCAAAACCTGATCCATCCATTCAAGCCCCTCGGTAACGCTGTTTCTCGGGCGATGCAGCGCATAACAGCGGCAGCCCACCTCGCAGAGATAACGTTCGGGATCGCCCTCGGGCAGGTCAGTCTTGTAGCCTCCGACCGATACGGTATTGCCCTTGTTGAGGAGCATCTTGTCGGTAAGCCGCGTCACTGCGCGGCCCTGCATGAACACGTTGGGAGACCAGGACAGAAAGGTGGCCTCATGCAGATGCGTGCCGGACTTTATTCCGCCGGACGAACCAGGCTCATCACCGATCGATTTAGCAAATCGGGAGCCCCGCACGCCATTCATTGCTCCGCGATGCGAAAACACCGTGGTGGTGCCGTCGGCAAGGTCGCGGGCAAATGCGGTATTCGTATACGGCACGGGAACAGGCTTGGGCGGAGTCAGGCACACATCCGGCAAGGTCGAGCGGACATAGCCGTTCGAGTTTTTGTGGCAAAGCGTAATCCCGTTGATGCGGATCGTTTCCTTCATGCGTCTATCCTGCCGGTTTCTCTGTCGCGCTGGACGCGTTCCACGATTGTTGCCGCTCTCAGCCCGTCTCGGGAACTGGCAGACAGAAGACTATAGCGAAATTCGCCGCCTTCCGGTTCTGCTTTTCCTGCACGCGCTTGCGGAGCGGGTCCAAGCGCGAGGGCCGTCATCACGAGGCCGCTTGCGGCGCCCAGATCGCCGAGCTGCAACGAGGGTATCTCGGCGCTGTCGGACAGATCAGCCATTCGCGCACCATTGGTGGTTATCGCATAACCGAACTCCTCGGCCCGCACCCGATCACCGTTCAAATCGATAATGAATCGATCTGGTGAAAAGTCGCCTCCCAGAAGCACCTCATAACAGCGAGCCAGCGCGCGCCCCATCAGTCCGCGTTCAGGATCGATGGGGGATTCGGCCTCCTCCATTGTCGACAGACGGACAATACGGCCAATCCGCGCGCTGTTTTCCGGTCCAAGCGCGACGACGACCGCAGCTTCGCCGGGAACCATGCCATAGGGGTTGTCTCTCGTCAGCAATTCACCGTGATAGGCAAGGCTGTCGAGCATGTCCGAATGGATATAGCTGTCGACGACCGCGACAAGAACAATTCCGCCGGTTCGTCTAACAGCTTCAGGCCCTTCCCTGCCAACAAGTTGCAGGCTCTCCGCCTGTCCGCCAAACAATACAGCGAGGCTCTTCACCTGCGGAAGAGCGGCCTGGTTGAGCCTTGCCCTGAAGCCGTCAAAAACCGATCCGCCCTCCATCCAGTAGGGCAGCAACAGAAGCATTGCGTAATCCGCCTTCTCCTGTCCGCTCCGCGCCAACTGGGCAAGACAATCGTCAAGCGCGCTGGAAAGCAACTTTCGCAAACGCTCGACATAATCCCGCTCCTGCGTCAACGGATAGACCGGCGCAAGGGTCGGCGGTCGCCCGTCCGCCATGACCAGATTGCGGTCTTTCTCGATGAACCGCCTGCCGCTTGAATAGGCCGCAATCGCCGTTTCGAAATCTTTGCCCGCCGGACATGTCAGGCCGGCCGCCAGGATTGAAACCGCCGCTCTCATAAGACAACTCCGGCCATCTGCCTCAGTCGGAGGAAGGAGATCTCTACATCCTGGTCGCGCCCGCCGCATGGCACATGGGCGTTCCAGACGAGATCCACGAGACGCTCATCGCCAGTGATTTCAACCTGAACGAGCCTGAACCTGTGCGTGAGCGTTTTTCCGGCGATACGCGTATCGGCCTCAAGGATACATTGCGGCAGGCGAAATGCATAACTGCCTTCCGGATGAAGCCCTTCCAGCCGCACCGGTTCGCCGCCGCGCAACTCGCCGGAATAGATTTGATCGGCCGGCGCGGTCTGGTAGAAACTTTCGGAGAAATCGGAAGGTAAAAGCGGCGACCTGTTTTTAAGCCACGCGTCGTCATAGGTACCGGCATGGATACGCCGCGCCTGCCAAGCCGGCTGGACAGCACCAAACCCGAACGGCTTGGAGAGCGGTCGCCCCGGATCAAAGACGTCCGCCGGAGCCGCGATCTGAGGCAAGGCCAGTTCCGCGTTTTCCGGCGCGCGCTCGAAATCACGGGACCATCCCCGGCCAATCGGATTGTCATCGCACTCGGCACCATCATCGTCCGCAAACGGATCGCTTCCTCCGAGCGAACGCGTCCACGAGAGTTCGACACGCGCCGCCTGCTTTTTTTCGGCAATCTCCCAGCCGCGCTTTTTCTTGACCATCCGCGCCTCGCCCGTGACAACAGCATGCTTGGTCATTGTTCCTAAACCAACCGTGACATCGATACGGTTTGTGGGTTTTTCGTCAGGCGCAACGGCTGAACCATGAACAAGAATATCGGCGGCGGGCCTGAAAGGTGCAAAATCGGCATCCGTGAGCAGCTCCCTTGCCTCGTCATCACGATAGGCCGGAGAGAGCCGGATAGGCGGCGGCTCGACAAGATCGGTCATGCCGTCCGAACGCGCGCGAAACCGCCCGCGCACGGCAAGACACCAATATTCCCTTCCATCGCGATCCCGGACGAAATAACCGTCTGCCGAGAAAGGCGTGTTGTTGCTGACCGCCCACATGCCTGTCAGTTCAGATCGATATAAGCGGCATCCAGCGCGATATTCTGGCGGGCCGTCTGAATGATCTTTTTGCCTTCCACCCTCAAGACTCCGTCAGAGCCCAGGGAGATTCGAGATTCGCCGTTGCGGATCGTCAGCGTCCCGGAACCATCGAACTCGATCATCGCCGCAAGCTTTGCCAGCTTGCCCCATGCATCCTCCGGCAACGGAAGAACTTCCCCTAAAAGCGCGTTTCGATCAGGGATATGATTCATCTTGCGACCTCCTGTAAAAATGATCCGGACGGAGAACGCGCCTACTGTTTGATGAAGGCGCCAATATTCTACAAACCGGCATGTCTTCAGCGATTTCAGCTTTCATCGCAAATTTCCATCGAATGCCTGATTTCCAGATCTACGTCGATGACGCCTGATCTTTCCGCTCAGTGGCCCAGGGCACGCAAGTCAAAATCCTGCTCGATCGAGTCCCTATTCATGGCCAACGACTTTTTCACGACGGAATATGCGGATATTCCCGTCACCCAGCTCTTGAAGATGATGTCCTGGGTCTCCTCGTCGAAGGAGCGAATGTTGCGGCGCGCATCATATGTATTGACACCGAGGACTGAAATCGAAGAGGCATTCGCATTCTTCTGAACATGGATCTCGGTTACAAAATGCCCCCCGTTAGTCGTATCCCAGCCGCGTGCATATGCATGCGCAACAGGTTCGCCTGACGAATTTTTGATTGTTTCCATATCCGCCTCACCGACAAAGGAAGCCTCGGAACTGTCGTCGATCTGCTTGGTGAATGTCGAAATCATGTCGGCGGCGACCTCGCGCCCTTTCGCGAGATCCACCGGACGGATGTGGACGACAAGATTGGGATATTCCTCGCCGTTCATGGAGAGGTTGTAGTCGGAAGTCCCCTGAGGCTTGTTGCTGCTGTCGAGCGTTTTCACGTCCCAACCTTCAGGGTAGAGAAAGATTTCTCCTCCCTTCGCGGTCTGCTCTTTCAAGCTTTTGAATGCAGCGCTTTCATCCTCCATTTCGAGCCCACCGAAGAAACGGGACAAGGCATCTTCATAGGCAGGATAGTCATCATAATCAAAACCTGCCTGAATGATGAGAACATCGCTGCCATAGCTGACTGCAGCCAAACGTGACATGCGGCCATAACCGGTTCCCTCCTTGAATTCACTTGCAGCAAGGAAACCAAAAACGCTGTTTCCCTGGCTGGGATCCTGAAGGATGCGATTGTAGCCATTAAGCGCAAAGAAGCCGTATCCGGCGGTATCGGCATCAGCAAATGACGGAAAGCGGATGTGATGCACTTCGATCATCAGTTTGTCGCGATCTTCCGGATCGTAAATACGGGCAACAACACCCTCTTTGACCGGAGACGAGTCGACCCAGACGTGCATATTCTCACTCAGGATCGTGGAAAAGCTGAAGCCACTTTCACCAAGATCAACTTTCCGCCGCGAAAATTTGCCCGAAATCGTGGTGCTCGTCGCAAGAATTCGTTCAGTCGAATAGGTCTGGGCCATGGCTACCTCAGAGATGAATAGGTTAAAAAGCAAAGGCAGAGTTGTTGCTAGGCCAAAAATGCGACCCCAAATTTGTTTCGCCCTCAAATCGGGCCAGATCTTCAAGTACTGCCTTTGCATCGTGTCTGCCTTACTTTTTCGGTGTTTGTACGCCAAGGCCCAGCTTCAGCCCCGCTCCAGGCCCCAGTGCCGCCTTCGCCTTGGCTCTCGCTCCAATTTTACCGTCATCGAGCGTGCCTGCTTCGGCTTCCGCAGCGGCAGCGGCTCCAATACCTGCCTCGCCGCCTAGCTCGATGAAAATACCCCAATCCCAACTCTTATCGATTTCAGCTAAGCGGGCATCCCAGTTTGCCCACTCCGCAACCCCATTGAAGGAATGGACCACGAAATTACCCGCACGGTAAGGTGTTACGGATACTCCCACTCCACCTTTTACCTGAGCAAGCGTAAGATCTACTCCAACCTTGCCCTGCGCCGTCACCGTTGGCGAGCCGTTATAAGCGCCAAGCTTCACGCCTGCCACCATGCCCGGCGTCTCGAAATTCCAGTCGGCGCCCGCCCGCTGGCCGGGCACATAGGAAAAACGCCGCGCCCAGTCATTGATGTGGTTGCGGTCCGAAGACCCCTGCGCCAGGCGAAGGTCGAAGAGCTGCGATACGCCTTCCTCGACCAAAAGACGCTCCGGCAGTAGCGCGTCCTCGCCAAGCGGAGAGGACAGTTTCAGAACACGGCTCGCCTGGAGAAAGTCCGAGGATGCGGGCTGGTCAGTCATGGAAAACCCCGATGCAGACCCAAAAAATCAATCAACTGCCAAAATCTCGAGAGAATGCAATCAAAAATTGTAGCTAAATCATGGATTCACCATTAATTATGCAACCTGAAAACGCCAAAAATCCATCGATGACATCTGGCAGGCCATACCAAGAGGCGGTGGCGGAACAGACAAGAGACATATGTTTTGCGGCGGGTGAGGATCAGCGACGGATTTTCGCACATGGCTGCGTTAAAATGGCAGGAAACCGGACACGAGCGTTGAACCCTTTGTCACCTCACCTCAAAATTGCCCCTGCCAGACGGGATGTTACGAAGGCAGGGCCTGATAATTGGTAGACGATCCGGACGCAGATTTGCTCAAGGAGGTCGCGGCCGGCGACAGCCGTGCGATGCAGGCGCTGGTGACGGCCAAACTGCCGCGGATCATGGCGCTTGCCACCCGCATGCTGGGCGACCGGGCGGAAGCGGAAGATATCGCGCAGGAGACATTCCTGCGAATATGGAAACAGGCCGGCAGCTGGCAAAGGGACCGGGCGAAGTTCGATACGTGGATCCACCGCGTCGCACTCAATCTCTGCTACGACAGACTGCGAAAACCCAGGGAAATACCCGTTTCGGAACCGCCCGAACAGATCGATACGGGTCCATTGCCGGATGGTTCGGCAGCCGTTGACGGCGGCGACGGCAATATCGTCGCACATGCCCTGCAAGCCATATCGGCCCGGCAACGGGAGGCGATCGTACTGGTCTACTACCAGGAAATGTCGAACCGTGAGGCCGCCGAGATCATGCATATCAGCGTGGATGCGCTTGAGAGCCTTCTCGCACGCGGCCGCCGGGCGCTCTCAACGATTTTGAAAGGGCAGGAGCAATGAGCGGAGCAACTGGAACGCCCATGGGCAGGCAGGCTTTTTTCGACCTTGTGTCGGCTTATGGCGCCGATCCCAAACGCTGGCCGGCGGAGCATCGGGAGCGGGCAACGGCGTTTGCCCAGACGGAAGAAGGCAGGGGCATGATCCTGGAGGCGGCGGGGCTCGATGCCGCCTTGTCCTCCTACCGCTTGCCGGACCCTTCCGCCCGCCTTCATGCACGGATCCTGGCGCAGGCAAGCTCGCGCACCACAAGGCACAGACGTCTCGTCAGATACGGACTGGGCGCCGGCATGATCGGCATCAGTCTCGCCGGCGCGCTGACAGGCGCGCTCGCCGTCGTCAATCTTTCTCCGCCACCTGCCCTGACGCTGGGCGATACGTTAACAGCTTTCGGAAATTTGCAGAGTGAAAGCGAAATAGCCGAGGATGGGAAATGAGCGAACAGAACTTCCGCTGGCTGGCGATCATTCTTCTGAGCGTCAACACGTTTCTTGTCTGTGCCTTCGCCGGAGCGGGTTATGTGTACCTGAAGAACGACACCGCCGCCGCACTATCACGCATGCCGCTCGCCGGCGAGCAATTGCCGAAAGCCGAGAAGGAAGCCTTTCAGCGCAGCCTCAACGATGCACGCAAGACCGTGCGGGAAACCACGATCGAGGCACGCCAGGCCCGTATCGAGGCCGCTTCGCTGATGGGTGCCGAAAACTTCGATGCCGCCGCCCTCTCCGCCGCGCTGGAACGTGCCCGCAAGGCCGAATATGCCGTACGCACGGCAACCGAACAGCAGGCGGTGGAATTCTCGCGCACGCTTTCGCTTGAGGCGCGCCGCAAGCTGGCCGAGGGACTGCTTGCCCGCGAGGCGCCGAAACCTGCCACGAAATAATCACATTTGAACACCGACAGGATTCCGGCCAGCCCGTCGTTCAAGGGTCGATAACGAAACGGAGTTCGTATCGACCATGTCAAATTCCAGAGAAGTGTCAAACTCCCGGAATGCGGATGCAGCGCTGGCGCTCTGGCGTTTCGGCCTTGGAGCACGGGAAGGCGATATTGCCGCAATCAGCGACGCACCGCGCGATCTCCTGCGCCTGGAAATCACCGAACGCGCCACGCCGGTGCCTGTTGGTGCCCGATTGCATTCCAGCGCCGACCTGCTTGCGGCACTTGCCGATTATAACCGGCAGGTGAAGGCGGAAAGGGAAAAACCGGCGGTCATTGCCGCCTCGGCCAATGGCGGCGACGCCGGCCCGGCTGAAAAATCCATGGGGCAGTCGCCGCAGGCCATGGCGACGGCCGCAAATACGATGGACAGGGCGGGTATGACGCCCAACCCGGGCATGCAGGCGGGAACGAAGCCGGATACACCCGTTTCCAAGGCGCCGTATCTTCCCCAGCAGATCCTGCTTGCGGAGGCGGATGCCCGCTTCAACGGTACGATACATCAGCCGCTGATCGGCTTTGGCGAAAGGTTGGCAATGTTCTGGGCCAACCATTTCGCGGTGGCGGTCGGCAAGGGAGGCGACGTCCACATGCTGGCCGGCGCCTTCGAGCGGGAGGCGATCCGCCCGCACCTCTTCGGAAATTTCGAAGAGATGCTGATCGCGGTGGAAACACATCCGGCAATGCTGTTCTTTCTCGACAACCAGCAATCGATCGGACCGAATTCGAAGGCCAACAGGAACGGCAAGCGCGGCCTCAACGAAAATCTGGCGCGCGAAATCATGGAGCTTCATACGCTTGGCGTGGATGGCGGCTACACCCAGGCGGACGTGACGTCACTGGCCCGGATCATCACCGGCTGGGGTGTCTATCGCGACGAAAAACATCCAGGCCCGATGGGCCGGTTCTATTTCAACGACAACAATCACGAGCCGGGCGACCAGACGCTGCTGGGCATCACCTATGGCGACAACGGCGAACAGCAGGGACGCGCGGCACTGCGTGATCTCGCCCGGCATCCCGCGACGGCGCATCACCTTGCCTACAAGCTGGTACGCTATTTCGTCAGCGACGAGCCACCTCCGGAGCTGGTGGCAAAGGTGGCCGCCGCCTATACCAAAAGCCATGGCGACCTTTCCGCCGCCTATCTGGCGATGATCGACGACGAACAGTCGTGGAGCCCGGCGCGCGCCAAGCTCAGGCCGCCGCTGGACTTCGTGGTGGCCATGATCCGCTCCAGCGGGATCACGCCGAAACCCGAGCAAATCCTGTCGGTGCTCAAGGCTCTGGGGCAGCCGCTGTGGAATCCCTCCGGCCCGAACGGCTTTGCCGATGTCACCGCCGGCTGGGGATCGTCGGAAGGGCTGGCGACCCGCATCGATGCCGCCAGTCTTTTTGCCCATCAGATATCCGATGCGGTTGATCCCCGCAGCTTCATCGCAGACCGGATGGGGCCACTTTTGTCCGAAGAAACCAGACAGGCCGTCCAGCGTGCGCAAACCAAGGCGCAAGGACTGACGATCGCCTTCCTCTCACCCGAATTCCAGAGGCGTTGACCATGCTGTGTGAACATCTTTCCCCAACCCGCCGCGCGGTTCTCGGCGCAAGCGGCGCCCTGTTCGCCTGGGCTTTCATGCCGCGCTTTGCCCATGCCGCCGGCGGACGCGATCCGCGTTTCGTCACGATCATCCTGCGTGGCGCCCTGGATGGACTGACGGCGGTGCCGCCCGTCGGCGATCCCGATTATGAAGCGCTGCGCCAGCAGATCGCCCTTCGCACGGAGGGCAGCAATCCGGCGCTTGAGCTGGACGGCTTTTTTGCCCTTCACCCTTCCCTTCGCAATTTCCAGAGGCTTTACAGAAAAGGCGAGGCAGCGATCGTGCATGCCAGTGCGACGGGATATCGCGACCGTTCGCATTTCGACGGGCAGGACGTTCTCGAATCCGGCTTTTCAACGCCCGGGCATGTGGAAACCGGCTGGCTGAACCGGCTGCTGGAGCAGATGCCGGCGGGCGAAACCATCAGCCCCGCTTCCGGCGGCAGCCTGCGCGGCCTTGCGGTCGGCGCCAGCGCGCCGCTGGTCATTCGCGGCAAGGCGCCGATCCTCGGCTGGTCACCCGCCATTCTCAAACCCGCGGATGGCGATCTCGCGCCACGCCTCGCCGATCTCTACGGACAGACGGACCCCATGCTGGCGGGTTTGCTCGCAGAAGGGATCCAGACCGGCAAGATCGCTTCCGGCGTCGACATCAAGGCCACCGGCGGACCGGGTGACCCTGCCGGCATGGAGCAGATGGCGCGCGGCGCGGCGCGGTTGATCGCCCACCCGGAAGGACCGCGTGTCGCAGCCCTTGCCTTCGAAGGCTGGGATACGCATGCACAGGAAGTCGACCGGCTGTCCAAGCTTCTTCTCGGGCTAGACAATGCGCTCGCCGCCTTCGAACAGGAACTGGGGCCGGTATGGAAGGACACGGCGATCCTCGTCGCCACCGAATTCGGCCGGACAGCGCGCATCAACGGCACGGAGGGCACCGATCACGGAACGGCGACAACCGCCTTTCTCGCCGGCGGCAGCATACGCGGCGGCAAAGTGATTGCCGACTGGCCGGGCCTGAAGGTGCCGCAACTGCGCGACGGGCGCGACCTTGCGCCCACGACCGATCTGAGGGCGATCATCAAGGGACTGGCGATCGATCATCTCGGCGCAAGCGGTGCAATGCTTGACAGGGCGGTGTTCCCGGGCTCGGAGGCCATCAAGCCCTTGAGAGGGCTGATCGTCTGAAGCCGGCGCCGGCGCTTCAACGACCCGCTCCGCCATCCGAGATAATATTGATGATGGCGGAGGCGCCGACCTGAACAAATGAATACTCGACCGGGCTTCGCGTCCACCAGGCCATCGTGCTTTCTATCGCGTCATTCTTGTCTAGACTATCCGGCGCGCCAAGCCGCTTCGACAAGGCATCCAGAAAAAGGGCGGGCCTTGCCGTGGAATATGCGCATGCCTTGCGTCCGTTCGGACCAGTGGCAATCCAGAAAGACAACGACTCGACTTCGCCGCGCCAGCCCACGACCTCAACCGAACCGCCATTATAGGCGACGAAATGACGGCGCCAATCCTCGGTTTCCGTATCGGTCATACGCGGCCAGCCGAGTTCGTCACCCTTGACCGACGCCGCCTCCACCGTGGGCGCTTCGCAAATATTGAGAAGGCGGTCAACCGTCATGTCCACCGGCATGGCCGCAGCGACTGCGAAATCCAGAAATGCGGCGCAAATGCCGCCAACGGTCATCACTCCAGAGTATCGACGTGGATTTGCACGCTCTGTTTTCATCATCTCCGCCCAGCCACCATCCTCGATGATCTTTCCGCGATCCGAAAGGCCTCTTCATCAAACGCCGCGACCAGCATAAATCGACATCAAGTCGGCTCGCAGGCGCATTGCCGTTGAAATGTCCGGCACCACTCAGCCGTTACGTTAACCTGCAAGGCTGTTCGATGAAACCGTTGGCTGTTACATCATACGAATTGAAAGAGGCTGTCACCCTACGCTGCGCCTGTTGCGGTCCGGACACGCATATATCTCGACCGGCATTCAGGACCTCATTGGACAGACGCCGATATAAATGCAGGGAGACCGACATGCGCAAGCTGATCCACGCCATCACATCGCTGTTGTTCGTCGCGCCGCCCGCCGCCGCGGCAGATCGGACGATCGAGATCGACACCGATGTCGCCGGTTTCCTCATTTTCCATCCGGACGATCTTGCCCACCGGGCTGCCGATCCGATCGCCTGGTACGCCTATAGCTTCGCATACAGGAAAGAGTCCGCTGCCGGACGCCTCCTCGGTTTTGGAACGGGGGCGGATGGTGGTTTCCTGATCAGGCTGACCATGGATCAGCCGACCGCCACCGAGGTCAAGTTCGCCGGCGCGCGCTGGAGCTATCCTCTGATTGTCAGGCACGGCCAGGTTTATCTCGACAATACCGACGGGCTGCCCGGCGAGGAAAAGATGGACGATCCCGGCGATTTTCCCGACCGGTGGTTTTCTTTGCCAAACGGCTCCTACCGCGTGGACGTGCAGGCGATCGCCAGGTCGCAGCCCGGGGCTCCAGAGGAGCTGCCCGACTATGTGGTAAGCTTCAATCCTGTCGCCGATATCGCCGGGATCGCGGTCGCCGGGAACCTGCCGGATCTACGACAGGCGCCCGGCTGGCAGGCAAAGGCAAGCGGATCGCAGGATGCGGGTTTCGGACTGTGGCAGAATGCCGAACCCGGCGCCCGCTCGCTGCCCGGCCTGGCAACGGCCGGCGATGACGCGGTTCCAGGCCTCACGTACCAGCTGGCAACCACCGAGACCGAATACGAAGCCTATCGGAAAGCGATGGGCACGTTTCGGGTCCTGACCTTCGCGCATCAAACGGTTGGCGTTCTGGCCTGGATCAATGGTGCCTCGTTCATGCCGAAGCGCGGTGGACGGATTGAATTTTCGGTCGAGACGCCGGTGATGGTGAACGGCACCTCTGCCGATGGACAGGTGACCTTCGATTTGATTCCCAAGCCTGACATGCAAGCCACAGCCGCAGAGGTTGAAACATTCAGGAAAGTGGTCTCGAAAGCGATCCAGACGGCGCAGGCAAAACCGTCGCCGTTCGAAGAAGAACGCTTCGCCGCCCTCGACGAGCCAGAGGCCGTGACCAGCTGGGCACTGATGCACCTACCCCTACCGGCAGGCATGAAGATCGACATATACCGCCATGGCGCACGTGAGCGGATCCGACTGATCACCGAGGCGATCGAAAAACAGAAATGATGCCGTACCGCGCCGCATATCCTCAGAGCCGGGATCGCAACGTCCGGCATGTCTCGGCAACCCTGCATCCGTCTGTGCGCGGAAGGTTCAGCTCCACCATTGCTTGAGCTTGTTGCGTGACGACCTTGATCAAAGCGCCTCATGCCGCCTTCGGCGTTACGGAGGGCTCACCATGGAGTATAAGACAAACGGCTGCATGTCGTGAAAAGCGGGCGGCTTGTCTTGCGCCGTCGCTCCGGCACTGTTTTACGAAGCGTCCTTCGGCGTTGAGGCCCACCGCCGCTTCGTTGACGAAAACGACGATGGACCGTGACGCACTTACCGGATCAGCCTCCCTCCGTCGGAGGCGCGCCGGGCCGAATGGGCCGGAACCTATGAGCCACGTGCGAAAAGCCACACGCTTTCCCGCGGGATATCCACCCAGACCGGACCTTCCGGCAGGGCTTTCGGGCCGAAGGCCTTGGCCGCGAAATCGCCGGCTTTCAGGCGGTATTCCCAGCGATCGCCAAGATAGAGGCAGGCATCGAGATGCATTTCCCTGCGGTTCTGGCCGGGATTGTCATGCACGGCGATCTGCTCGACGCGGATGACCGCCCTGTCCTCCTTTTCGCCGCTCTTGCCGAAAACAATGCCATCGAGCTGCCAGTTCGGCCCGTGAATGCTGGCATCCTCACCGAGACCGCGAATCTCGCCGCTGGCGACATTGTTCGCCCCGAGGAAGTCGGCCGCATAAAAGCTCTTCGGCTTTGTATAGATATCCTGCGGCGTGCCTTCCTGAACGATGGCGCCGTTGCGCAGCAGCAGGATGTTATCGGATGCGGCAAGCGCTTCCGACTGATCATGGGTGACGAGAACACCGCAGATTTCCAGGTCAAGGATGAGCTTGCGGATCCAGTAACGCGCCTCTTCCCGCAGCTTCGCATCCAGATTGGAAAGCGGCTCGTCCATCAACAGGACGCGCGGCTCATAGACCAGCGCGCGGCAGATGGCCACGCGTTGCTGCTGCCCGCCCGAAAGCTGGTCGGGATAACGCTCGGCAAGATGGCCGAGACCGATCTTTTCCAGCGTCGCCTGAACACGTTTGCCGGCATCCACGCGGTTGACGCCGCGCAGCTTCAGGCCATAAGCGACGTTTTCCATCACCGTGCGATGCGGCCACAGCGCGTAGGACTGAAAGACAAGGCCGATATTACGGTTTTCCGGCGCGACCGTCAGGCCCTTGCCGCCGTCGAGCACCGGCTTGCCGCCGATGCTGATGAGACCCTGCTCGGGCTGCTCCAGGCCGGCAATGCAGCGCAGCAGGGTCGTCTTGCCGCTGCCCGAAGCGCCGAGCAAGGAAACGATCGAGCCGCGTTCGGCGGTGAAGGACGCGCCCTGGAGAATATGCAGGCCGCCGAGATATTTGTGAACGTCGCGAACAGTGAGTTCAGTCATGGATTTTTGCTCCCAGACGAAGGGCGAGACCGAGGCCTGCGCCGGTAAGAACGATGCTGACGAATGCCAGCGCGGCAATCGTGTCCATTGCGCCGGACTGGATCATGGACACCATGAGCGAGCCGATGACTTCGGTTCCGGCGCTCATGAGATAGATGCCGGTGGCATAGTCGCGCAGGAAGACGATCATGATCAGCGCCCATGCACCGACGAGACCGGGACGCACGATGGGAATGACGACATCGCGCCAGGTCTGGCCGATTGTCGCACCCGTCGTGCGGGCGGCCTCCTCCAGTTCCGGGCTGACCTGGATGAGCGTGCCCTGCAGCAGCCGCAGGCCATAAGAAAGGCCAACGATCAGATAGGCGATGAAAAGGCTTATCAGCGTCGTGCGCAGCGGCACCAGGAACGGGATGAACAGGAACAGCCAGAAGAAGGCGAGGCCGATGATCAGGCTCGGCATGGAGCGGGGCAGAAGAACCATATAGTCGAGCACGGTGTTGGACACGTCGCGATTGCGGTGCCCCGCAAGACCGACGACCAGATAAAAGGCGACGGCCAGCGCGCCGCCGACGACGGCCAGAATGATGGTGTTGAGAACACCGCGATACAGGCTCGGAACCTCGAAAAGCGCGTTGAAATGCTTGGTAGTGAGGTGCGCGAAGGGATTGACGCCCTGCCCCCACGCATCGACGAAGGCGCGCAGGACAATTCCGCCGATCGGCAGGATGACCGACAGGAACAGCCAGAAGCCGATCATCGAAAGCGCAATGATCTGGCCGGCCCGTCCAAGCCGCATGACGGTGGTGCGCGAGCCCTTGCCGCCAAGGGCCGCATAACGGCGGCTGTGGCGCAGCAGCCGGCGCTGATACCATACCAGCGGCAGGGTCAGGAGCACGAGCAGAACGACGACGACCGCCATCAGCTGGTAGGTCGGCACGCCGAAAAGTGTGGTGAGCTTGTAGATATAGGTGGTGAGGACATTGATGCCGCTCGGATCGCCCAACACCAACGGCACGCCGAACATTTCAAAGCCGATCAACAGGTTGAGAGCCGTGGCGAAGATGAGCGCCGGCAGCACCATGGGAACCGTGACATCCCAGCACACGCGCCAGATGGGCGCGCCGGTGATGCGGGCGGCCTCTTCAAGATCGGACGGCAGGTTGCGCATCGCCGCCGACACGTAAAGATAGACATGCGGGACATGCGCCAGACCCGTGACAAGCACGATACCGGTCAGGGAATAGATGTTCCACGGCACGAAACCGATGATGTCGCGCGTGAGGATGGAAACGAAGCCGGACGGCCCGATGGCGACCGTATAACCGAAAGCAAGCACCAGCGCCGAAATGAACATCGGAACCAGAACGATGACTTCCAGCGCCTTGCGGAAATGCACATCGGTGCGGGTGAGCAGGAAGGAGAGCGCAGCCCCCAGGGGAACGGCGATCGCCACCATGCCCACGGCCATGATGACCGTGTTCCACAGGGCGTCGTAGAACATCGGGTCGACGAGAATATATTCGTATGCGCTGAGGCCGAGGCTGGCGCTGGGGCTGAAGAACGGCCCATCGAGAAAGCTCTGATAGATGATCAGGACGATGGGCGTGAGGACGCACAGCGTCAGGAGCCCGATGACGAGCCGGCGGAAGAGCAGCGCTTCGCCGGGCGGGCGGGGCGTCCTCAGCCGCGGTTCGCGGGATAGTTCTCGGGGTGGGTTTTGGGTCATGGCATCCACCGGCATGGGTTGCAACCTCCGGGAAACAGGCGTTTGGGGAATGGATTGTCGTAAAAGCGGCAGGACCTCGGGCGATGGGCCAGACACCGCCGCTTGCCTTCGGGGGAAGGCACGGTGTCTGGCCCCGCCCCGGGGGACCGGTTCGTCCGGGCGAGATCAGCCCTTCAGCGCTGCGCGCCACTCGTTCAGGAACTTCAGCCGTTTCGCCGGCTCCATGAAGTCGAGGCGCGTTTCATCGAGCGCGATCGGCTTCAGATTGCCGCCGACGAGGTCGTTGAGCGTATCGATATTGTAGCCTTCGGTAGTATCCTTGCGCAGGGCCGGCATGCCCTTCGAGGCAAGCGCGTTCTGCCCTTCCTGCGACAGCAGGAAATCGATGAACAGCTTGCCGGCATTCGGATGCGGGGCGTCCTTCAACACGCCGGCGACACGCGAGAAGGCGAGCGTGTAATCCTTGCCGAAGGCAACGCCGAGGTTCGGCGCGCTCTTCACCCAATCCAGCGCATAGGAGCCGATCAGATTATAAGCGAGGACATTTTCGCCCGAGACCACGGTTTCGCGCATGGAACCCGTCGAGGAATAGGACTTGCCCTTCGCCTTGCCGAGCCCCTTGGTCATGTCCCAGAAATTGCCGGTATTTTCCATGTCGCTGGTCTGGATCAGAAAGCCGACGCCGGACTTTTCCGGATCGAAGGTGCCGATACGGCCGTTATAATCGCCGCTGGAAATGAACTTGATCAGGTCTTCGCGCGTCTGCGGCACCTTGTCTTCCGGCAGCGCGGTCTTGTTGTAGATCATGCCGACGGGCTCGATCGAGGTGGCGTAGACGATGTCCTTGAAGACCGCCCAGCTCGGCAGCGAGGCCAGTTCCGGCGACTTGTAGGTTTCCAGATAACCATCCGTCGCCAGTTTCACGCCCTGATCCATGGCCGAGGTCCAGAAGACGTCGCCGCCCACCTGCTTTGCCGCGGCTTCCGAGATGATGCGGTTATAGACGCCATTGGTGCCGATATCGTTGTAGTCGATACGGATGCCGGGATATTTCTTGGCGAATGCGTCAAGGGCCGCCTGCGCCTGCGCCTGGTCGGTGGCCGAATAGATGGTGACCGAACCCTCCTTGCGTGCGGCCTCGACAAGCTCGTCGCCGGCTGCAAACGCCGGCATGGCCAGCAGCAGGGCCGCCGCATTCACGGTCAGCGTATAAGAGAAAAATTGCTTCATTCCTGGTCCTCCCATAATGATTCAAGACATCCGAGGGAAGAGAGGCAAACACGTCACGGCATATTCAATTGCCAGTATACGTCGAAA
This sequence comes from Agrobacterium sp. NPDC089420, assembly GCF_044900305.1. NCBI lineage: Bacteria > Pseudomonadati > Pseudomonadota > Alphaproteobacteria > Hyphomicrobiales > Rhizobiaceae > Agrobacterium > Agrobacterium sp. NPDC089420. Next base: position 64,315 of record NZ_JBJDMY010000013.1, read on the forward strand.
TATCCCGATTATTTTGAGCAAAGCAATAGTATTTCCACTTCTTACGAAGTAGATCAAGCCGCCCACCAAATCGATATCCTCCCAAGGATATAGTGGAAACCATCCGACCAAACGAATAGATCGCCACGCTACATAAATTTAGCCGTGAATCTGTCAGCAACCTGTCACGTTCGAATATGTTTTTGTTGTCAGCTACGATTTTTCATGCAATGCATGGCCCATGCGCATCCTATTGGTCGAAGACACACGGGATGTCGGGGAGGCAATCAATCAACGACTGGAGCGAGTGGGACACTCGGTTGATTGGGAGGCAGACGGACTTGCTGCGGCTGAAATTCTCGACTTCACCGACTATGATCTGATCATTCTTGACGTCATGCTGCCCGGGCTTGACGGTTTCGAGATATTGCGTCGTGTGCGGGCCGCCAGAAAGACCGTGCCCGTGCTGGTGCTGACGGCGCGTTCCGAAATCGAGGACCGGGTCAGCGCGCTCGATCTCGGCGCGGACGACTATCTGGTGAAACCCTTCGATTTTCGCGAGCTCGATGCGCGTGTGCGTGTCCTGCTGCGGCGCAGCCGCGGCGAGACCAGCAATGTCATCACCTGCGGTAACCTGCAGCTCGATCAGCAAAGCCGCAATGTTCGCATCGGCAAACGCGAAGTCCAGCTGAAGCGGCGTGAAATCGCCATTCTCGAGGTCTTCGCCACCCGTCCCGGCCGCCTGTTCAGCAAGGACGAGCTGATGGATGCGCTGTTCGGCTTCGATGAAGGCGTCAACCACAATGCGGTCGAGCTTTATGTCAGCCGGATACGCAAGAAGATCGAGGGCTCCGGCGTATCGATCGTCACCCAGCGCGGCATGGGTTATCAACTGGTGATCGATGACAACGCGTGAACCATCGCTGTTTTCGCGCCTTGTCATCCGTGTGGGCATGGTTCTGCTCATCGGCGCCAGCATACTCATTTCCGCCGCCGGTTATTATGCCCAGACGGCGGCCAACAAGACCTATGACCAGCTGCTGCGCGGCGCCGCCATGCAGATTGCCGACGGCATCACCCAGAATGACGGCAAACTGATCGTCAATCTGCCCCTTTCGGCTTTCGAACTGCTCGGTTTTGCCGAAAGGGACCGGATTTTTTATCGCATCGTCGGGCCGGACGGCACCATCGTCAGCGGCTATCCCGATCTCAATGCCGATTACGATTCGATCGCCGCGCGTTACGCTCCCCAGCTCGAGACGGAGCAATATCGCGGCGTCGAAGTGCGCACCATCACGGTGTCGCGCGCGCTGGCCGATCAGGCGCAGGGCGGATGGATCTACGTCATCCTGGCGCAGACCACCGAGGCGCGCCGGGCGCTGGCCGCCGAGATAACGCAGGGCGCCATATTGATCGTCGGCATCATGATCCTGCTTGGCCTCGGCGGCACCTTCCTTGCCGTGCGTTATGCGCTGAAACCCGTCACCCGCCTCGCCCTCGCACTGCGGCAGCGCAACCCCGAGGACCTGACACCCATGGAAATGCCAGCCCCGCTGGAATTGCAGCCATTCCTGGGCGCGATCAACCACTTCATGACCCGCCTGGACGAACGTGTGGTGCGGCTGCAGCAGTTCATCGCCGATGCCGCCCACCAGATACGCACGCCGCTAACCGGGCTTTCCGCCCAGGTGGACATGCTCGACGAGACAAGCATGATCCCCGAAAATCGCGAGCGCAGCCAACGCATCAAGATACGCACGGGCGAACTGGCGCAGCTGACCAACCAGCTTCTCAGCCACGCAATGGTCATCCATCGTTCCGGCACCATCCAGCTCGAAAACGTCAATCTGGTCACGGTGGCGCGCACGGCCTTCCACCATGCGGTGCCGCTGACCGTCGATCCCGACATGGTGATTTCCTTCGAGGCCGACGAGGCGCTGCTGCCGGTCAGGGGCGATCCTGTCAGCCTCAGGGAAGCGATCGCGAATATCATCAGCAATGCGCTGCGCCACGGCGCGGTTTCGCGCCTCGATGTCCGGGTCATGCAGCATGGGGAACGCATCTGCGTGGAGGTGGAAGATGACGGGCCGGGCATTCCGCCGGAAAAATGGGATCAGATGTCGCGCCGCTTCAACGCCGCCTCCGCCAATGCCGGCTCCGCCTCGGGGCTCGGCTTCGCCATAGCAGCGGAAGTGGCGGTCGCGCATGGCGGTCAAATCCGTTTTCGCGAAAAGGGCGATACCGGTTTTACCGTCATCCTGGATCTGCCCTGCGCCGGGGAGGAAAGCGCTTGAAAAACCTTTTCCTGACAATCCTGCTTTCGGTGCTGGCCACGGGGACGGCGCATCCGCAGCCGACGGAAGGCACCTCGACATATTTCCCCGCACCGGCCGGGGAAACCGGGCGTCTCGTCATAAACGGTGCCGCCGACACCTCCGCGCTGAGACCGCTTCTTCTGGATTTCCAGGAGACCGAACCACATATCGCCATAGTCTACACCGATTTCGTCACCAATGACCTCTATCGCGAGGCGGACACAGCCTGCCGGGTGGAAAGAGAGTTCGGCGATCTTCTGATGTCGTCCTCGGTGGACCAGATGGTAAAGCTTGCCAATGACGGATGCGCCATGCCGCATGTGTCCGCGGAAACGCGGGCGGCGGAAAACCACGCCAATAGCTGGCGCGACGAGGTCTATGGCTTCACCTTCGAGCCGAGCGTCATCGTTTATCACAGCGACTATGTTCCGCCACAGGATGTGCCGCACACACGCGCCGAACTTGCCGACCTGCTGCGCCGCAAACAGGAATTCTACCGCGGCCATGTCGCGACCTACGATCTTCGCCAGTCGGGCGTCGGTTATCTCCTCGCCTTCCTCGATGCGGAACAGAACTCCACCGCCTATGGCCGCCTGCTGGAGAGCATGAGCCGCGTCGACACGCAGCTTCGCTGCTGCAACAATTCCGTGCTGGCCGATCTTTCCAACCACAAAATATATATAAGCTACAATGTCATAGGCTCCTACGCCTATGCGGCGACGCTGCGCGATCCCAAGCTCAAGATCGTATTGCCGCGCGATTACACGCTTGTTCTCAGCCGGGCCGCGCTCATTCCGCAAAAGGCCAGGCAACCGGCGCTTGCCGGGCGCTTCATCGATTATCTTCTCTCCGAACGCGGACGTCGCGTCGCCCGGGAAAAATCCTTCTTTTTCTCACGGGACGGCACCATGCCGGCGGGCGTCGACGGCCCGACATCGCTTATCGAAAGCGGGGTGGGCCGCATCGTCCGGATCGGCCCTGCCCTTCTCGCCACCCAGGACGCCGCCCAGCGCAAACGTTTCATCGACGACTGGACCGACGTGATGACCTCCGAGGACAATCCCCAGGCGAATTGAGGGTCTGAGCAGTCCGGGTCATCGCCCGGCAAAGGCCGGACAATGCCTTGAAAATCTGCGATTGAGTTTTTTTCGATCGCCAAGACACGCCAAAGGCGCTGCGTTTTCGCCATGCCGATCAGGGGAATATTGACGGCAACGGCAGGCATAGCCGCATCCGGCACTCCGGTGCCGCCGTCGAATAGCCCGGATGCCCACCCTTCGGCGGGCATCCGGATTGCCACGATGCGCCCTGTCCGTGAGACGTCAGCCTTACGGACAGAAACCTCAATAATGGACCGACAGGGAATCGATCGGCGTGCCCTTCGGCGGGGTGAACTTGGTCAGATCGATCCCTTCAACGGCCGCCTTGTATTCCTCCGCACTCGGCGTGCGGCCAAGGATTGCCGAGAGGACGACGACCGGGGTCGAGGCCAGCAGCGATTCACCCTTCTTCTCGGCGGTGTCTTCAACGACACGACCCTGGAACAGACGGGTCGAGGTTGCCAGAACCGTATCGCCCTTTTCAGCCTTTTCCTGGTTGCCCATGCACAGGTTGCAGCCCGGACGCTCCAGGTAGAGGATGTTTTCGTATTCTGTCCGGTTCGTGGTCTTCGGCTTCAGGTCATCGAATTCGAAGCCGGAATATTTCTGCAGGATTTCCCAATCCCCTTCCGCCTTCAGCTCGTCGATGATGTTGTAGGTCGGCGCGGCGACGACGAGCGGCGCCTTGAACTCGACCTTGCCTTCAGCCTTTTCGATGTTCTTCAACATCTGGGCCACGATCTTCATGTCGCCCTTATGCACCATGCACGAGCCGACGAAGCCGAGATCGACCTTCTTGGCGCCGCCGTAATAGGACACCGGGCGGATCGTATCGTGGGTGTAGCGCCGGGATACATCGGCATTGTTGACGTCTGGGTCGGCGATCATCGGCTCGTCGATCTCGTCGAGATCCACGACGACTTCGGCGAAATATTTCGCATTGTCGTCGGGGGTCAGGGCCGGCTTCTCGCCCGAACGGATCTCGGCGATACGCTGATCCGCCTTGGCGATCAGACCCTTCAGCGTCTGGGCGGCATTGTCCATGCCTTTGTCGATCATGATCTGGATGCGCGACTTGGCGATTTCCAGCGATTCGATCAGCGTTTCATCCTGCGATATGCAGATCGACGCCTTGGCCTTCATTTCGGCCGTCCAGTCGGTGAAGGTAAAGGCCTGGTCGGCAAGCAGGGTGCCGATATGGACTTCGATGATGCGGCCCTGGAAGACGTTGTCGCCATGCTGCTTCAGCATCTGCGCCTGCGTCGCGTGGACAACGTCGCGGAAGTCCATATGCGGCTGCATCGTGCCCTTGAAGGTGACCTTGACGGATTGCGGGATCGGCATGGTCGCCTCGCCCGTTGCCAGTGCCAGCGCGACGGTGCCGGAATCCGCACCGAAGGCCACGCCCTTGGACATGCGGGTATGGCTGTCGCCGCCGATGATGATCGCCCGGTCATCCACGGTGATGTCGTTCAGCACCTTGTGGATCACATCCGTCATCGAATGATAGACACCCTTCGGGTCACGGCCGGTGATGACACCGAAATTGTGCATGAAGGACATGAGCTTCGGCGTGTTGGCCTGCGCCTTCTTGTCCCACACGGAAGCCGTGTGGCAGCCCGACTGATAAGCGCCATCCACCAGCGGCGAAATGACGGTGGCCGCCATCGCTTCCAGTTCCTGCGCGGTCATCAGACCGGTCGTATCCTGCGAACCGACGATGTTGACCTTGACGCGCACATCCGAGCCGGCATGCAGCACCTTGCCGGGGGTGACGCCGACGGCGTTGCGGTTGAAGATTTTCTCGACCGCGGTGAGGCCCTGGCCTTCGATCGAGATTTCCTTGTTGGGGGCAAAGACCGGCGTGGCCTCGACGCCAAGCGTTTCGGCCGCGAAGGTCTGGAGCTTCTTGCCGAAGACGATGGCATAGGAGCTGCCGGCCTTCATGAATTCCATCTTCTGGGGCGTGAAGGCGGCGGCGACGTCGACCAGCTCATTGCCGCTGTCATCGCGAAGCTTGCGGTTCTTGGCGTCGATCTTCAGCACGGTGCCGGTCTCGACGGAATATTTCTGCTCCAGGATCGGGTTGCCGTCATTGTTGAGGATCGGCTTGCCGTCCTCGCCAAGCTTCTTCACCCAGTTCTTCAGGTTGATGCCGATGCCGCCCGTCACGTCGACCGTGGTGGCGAAGATCGGCGAAATGCCGTTGGTGCCGGCCACGACGGGGGCGAAGTTGACGAAGGGCACATAGGGGCTGGCCTGCTTGCCGGTCCACAGCGCCACGTTGTTGACGCCCGACATGCGCGACGAGCCCACGCCCATCGTGCCCTTTTCGGCGATCATCATCACCCGCTTGTCCGGATGCTGCTTCTGCAGCGCGACGATTTCCGCCTGCGCTTCCGGCGAGATCATACACTGGCCATGCAGCTGGCGGTCGGAGCGCGAATGCGCCTGGTTGCCGGGTGACAGAAGGTCGGTGGAAATATCGCCTTCCGCGGCGATGAAGGTCACGACCTTGATCTCGTCCTCGACATCCGGAAGCTTGGTGAAGAATTCAGCCTTCGCGTAGCTTTCCAGCACGTCGGTGGCGATGGCGTTGCCGGCCTTGTGGGCGTCGCGCAGGCGGAACATGTCGGCGTCGTAAAGAAAGACCTGGGTCTTCAGCACCTCACCCGCCTCGGCGGCAATCGCGGCGTCGTTACCGAGCGCGATATCGAGCAGCACCTTGATCGAAGGCCCGCCCTTCATGTGCGACAGCAGCTCCAGCGCGAAGGCGGGCGTGATCTCCGGCACGGGCACGTCGCCGAGAATGATCTGCTTCAGGAAGGCCGCCTTGACGCCGGCGGCGCTCGTGGTGCCCGGCAGGGTGTTGTAGATGAAGAACTTCAGGGCGTCGGCGCGGTGCTCGCTGCCGGCATCCTTGATCAGCTCGATGATTTCGGCCGTCAGCGCGCCGTCATCGATCGGTTTGGGAGCAAGCCCTTGTTGTTCTCTGCTTTTGATTTCAGCCAGGTAATCCAAGTAAAGGTTCATCGCAATCCCAACGTCAACATGTCTATGGAGCCGAACACAGCACCACCGAACTGTACTGTGCATCGCCCCGGGTTTCCATCGGTTTCGACTACGCCAACCGGGGCCGGCTGACAAGATGTCGCATGTCGGTAAACAATGCGTGGATGGGATTTAATGCCGGTTCCGTGCGCCTGCAATCGGGGCGATGCGCTGCATTAAGGGTTGTACCGAATACCGTAATTCACCCTGAAGTTTTTCCGGCTCAGCCATTAAGGATTCGTTAACCAAATCAGAGCGAGTATTAGATTATTCTAATTACTCGTTATTGGAGTAGTTTCATGTTGCGCATCGGGAAATCAGCAGCGCAGCGGCTTGAGGAGGGAGCATGAGGTTTTCAACATCAGGCAGTCTGTTGTCGTTTGCGGCGCTGACGCTGGTTCTGACACCGGCATCGGGCATCGCACAGGTGGCCACGACGAATTTCACGGTCCAGATCACCATTCAGGCGGCGTGCCAGATCAATTCCGCCAGCAATCTCGATTTCGGGACCAGCGGCGTCATCGCCAACCCTGTGGACGCCACCAGCCAGATCGTCGTGCAATGCACATCGGGCACGCCCTTCAGCCTCGGCCTCAGCGCCGGCGCCGGCACGGGCGCGACGGTCGCCAACCGCCTGATGACTTCCCCGGCGGGGGCGACCATTTCCTATTCGCTTTATACGACTGCGGCGCATAGTACGGTGTGGGGAAACACTGTGGGGACCGACCGGCAAACCGGAACCGGAACCGGGGCGCCGCAGACTTTCACTGTCTATGGGCGCGCGCCTGCCCAGACGACACCCGCGGTCGGCGTCTATACCGATACGGTGACGGCCACGCTCAACTACTGATCGCCATAGGGAGGATCGCGCATGCGTCTTTTTACCTTAGCGGCTGCGTTTTTTGCCGGTTTGAGTGTCTCGCCTTCACAGGCTGCATCCTTAAGGGTTTCACCCGTCATTCTCGATCTCAAGGCCCCGACGGCGGCCTCGAGCCTTCGCATCTGGAACGATGCGAAAAGTCCGATCAACGTTCAGGTCCGGATATTCCGCTGGACGCAGCAAAACGGTTCGGACGTCTATACGGCGGCGCAAGACGTCGTCGCCAGCCCGCCCATGACCGAACTGAAAGCCGGGGCGGAGAACCTCATCCGCATCGTCCGGCTTTCCAAGGCGCCCGTCAGGGCCGAAGAGAGTTATCGCGTCATCGTCGACGAATTGCCGCCGGTTGGAAAAGCACAATCCGGCACGGTCAATCTGGTGGTGCGCCATTCCATACCCGTCTTCTTCTCGCCCGCCTCCACCGGCGATGCCGAGCCGGTGTGGAAGGTGACGCCGCAGGGCAAGGGTTATCGGGTGTCGGTGTCGAACAGCGGCGAGAGGCGGATAAGGATCGCCAATCTGATACTCTCCGGCGGCAACGGCCAGGCAATTGCGCGGCAGCAGGGGCTGGTGGGCTATGTGCTCGGCAAATCCGCCGCGAGCTTCCTCGTTCCGGCGACCGGCGGCAAGGCCGGCGGCACGCTGAAGATTTCGGCAGACAGCGAAGGCGGCCCCGTCAATGCGACGGCGCGCGTCTCGGGCGGCTGACCTTGCCGTTTTGACGATTGCCGGTTTGACGGTCATTTCATCGGGCAGTTTTTCCGTGGCGCAGGATATCCCCCCTGCGGCGCCGCCGGCCGCCCTTGCCGCCGGACAAGCGGAGCGATTGCAGCTCGAAGTCTACATCAACGATGTTTCGACAGACCTGATCGCGACATTTCGTCAAAACGACGCCGGATCGCTTCTCATCGAACCGGAACAGCTCACGAATATCGGGATTTCCCCGGTTGAGAGCGCCGTCGGCGATGATGGCTGGATCGATCTTTCCAGAATGCCGGACGTGGTGGCCCGTTATGACGAAAGCACCCAGTCCGTGCATTTCACCCTGCCGATGGCGGCCAGGGCGAGCAAGATCATCGACGCGTCCGGCGGCACAGCGCGGGGACAGGACGAGGAAGAGCAGGAGGAAAAGGCCGCGCGCGATGTGGGAGGTCTGGTGAATTACACGATCTATGGCGCCTCGGGCGGTGACACATGGTCGGATATCGCCGATTTCAACGGCATCTCGGCCCTTCTCGAAAGCAGGGTTTTCGGTCCGCTCGGCGTGCTGTCTTCCTCGCATGTTCTAAGCACCTCCCGCTTCTCGGCGTTCGACACGCAGCGCCTCGACACCACCTGGAGCTATTCCGACGAGGAGACGCTGACGACCTATCGGGCCGGGGATCTGATCACCGGCGGGCTGAGCTGGACCCGCCCGACACGGCTTGGCGGCCTGCAAATCCGCCGCAACTTCGACCTGCGGCCGGATATCGTCACCATGCCGATGCCCGAATTTGCCGGCTCCGCCGCGGTGCCCTCCACCGTTGATGTCTATGTCAACAATATCCGCCGCCTGTCGCAGGACGTTCCCGAAGGCCCCTTTTCCATCACCAACCTTCCGGTGATCAGCGGCGCGGGAAATGCACGGCTGGTGGTGCGCGACGCGCTCGGCCGCGAAACAGTGTCGGAGACGCCGTTTTATACGTCACCGGACCTGCTGGCGCAGGGCCTCGTCGATTTTTCGGCGGAGCTCGGTTTTGCCCGGCGCAATTACGGAATCTCCTCTTTCGATTACGATGAAAAACCGCTCGGATCGGCGACGCTACGTTACGGGGTATCGGACCGGCTTACCCTGGAGGGCCATGCGGAAGGCGGTGAGGATTTCTACAATATCGGCCTTGGCGGCGTCTTCACGCTCGGCGCCCATGTGCTGGCGGCGGTTTCGGGCGCATCGAGCCGTTTCAGTGCGGAAAGCGGCTATCAGCTGTCCGCGAACGTCGAAGCCGAATTGCTCGGCGTGAAAATCAACGCGCGATCGCAGCGGACATTCGGGGACTATAACGACATGGCGTCCGTTTCCGCCGCAACCGCCAAGACCCGGCCGATATCCGGCCTGCTGAGCGTCAGGCCGCCGCGTTCCCTCGACCAGATCTCCCTGTCCACGCAGCTCGGCTTCGATGAAACGAGCCTGAACTTCTCCTATACCCAGCTGGAAACCTTCGACGAAAGGCGATCCCGCCTGCTCGGCCTCTCCGCCACGCGGCCCTTCGGGGAAAACGGCAATATCTTCGTCACCGCCTATAAGGACCTCGATGACAGCCGTTCCTATGGCATCTTCGCCGGCCTGTCCTGGTCTTTCGGCGGCGGCGTCTCCGGCTCGTCCGGCATGTCCGCCGACGCGGACGGATATTCGCTGACGGCCGAGCTCGGAAAATCCGAAGAACAGGCCGAAGGCAGTTACGGCTGGCGCCTGCGCGGCTCGACCGGCGGCAACGACATCGCCTCGGCGTCCGGCAGCTATCGCGGCAGCATCGCCCGCGTATCGGCGGGCGTCGACCGGTTCAACGGCGCGACACAGGCCTATGCCCAGATCGACGGGTCCATCGCGCTGGCAGGCGGCGACGTCTTCGTCGGAAACCGGATCGATGACGCCTTCGCCGTCGTGGATGCAGGCGCGCCCGGGGTCGACATCCTCCTCGAAAACCGACCGATCGGCCAGACAAACCGCCGCGGAAAGATATTGCTGCCCAACCTGCGCGCCTATGATGCCAACACCATCACGCTCGACCCCGGCAATCTGCCCGTCGACGCCCGCATCGACCGCACGAAACAGACGGTCAGGCCGACCGAACGCGCCGGCGCGGTCGTCAACTTCAAGGTCGAAACCGAGGGCCAGGTGGCGCTGGTGACGCTGAAAGACGCAAGCGGCGAATTCATCGAAACCGGCTCGACAGGCACGATAGACGGCAAGCGTGATTTCATCGTCGGTTATGACGGGCAGGCCTATCTCGATAATATCGAAGAGACGCATCGGCTTCGCATCTCGCAACCCACCCGGGGACATTGCGAGGCCGAGATCACCGTCCCCGCCGGCAGCCCTACCCGCGCAACCCTAGAAACCCTATGCAGGAGCGTTCCATGAAGGTCCCGACCCGCGCCGCACTCGCCATCGCCGCCTCGCTGTCCGCCTCGCCGGTGCTGGCGCAAAGCTGCAGCTTCAGCATGTCGGACATGAATTTCGGCGTCGTCAACCTTGCAAGCGGCAGCGCGGTGGACAGCACCGGCACGTTGTCGATCACCTGTTCCAATCCGCTGTCGTTGGCGCTGTCCATCCGCATCTGCCCCAACATCAATGCCGGCAGCGGCGGCCAGTCTGGCGGCATCCGCCGAATGCTTCAGGGCAGCAACACCCTGAACTACCAACTCTATCAGAATTCCGCACGGACCACCTCCTGGGGATCGGTCGCTCAGCCCGCACTCGGATCGCCTCCCCCGATCGACATGGCGCTGCCTCTCCTCATCAACAACGCCACCCGTACCGTTTACGGCAGGATTACCGCCGGCCAGGCATCCGCGGCGCGCGGCCTTTATCTCACCAGCTTCGCCGGCGCCGAGACCAGTTTCACCTATACCTCCTATACTTTGTTTGCGCCCAACTGCTCCGATGTCACCCAGAATCCCACCCAGGTTCCCTTCAACGTCTCGGCCGCGGTGGCACCAACCTGCATCGTCACGGCGCAGAACATCAATTTCGGCAATCACGGCGTCCTCAACACGGCGGTCGATGCGACCGGGGCCATCAACCTGACCTGCACCGCCAATCTCAGCTACAGCGTCGCGCTCAACGGCGGCCTGAGCAACAGCCCGCCGGCCGCACGCCAGATGGTGCAGGCAGGCTCGTCGATAATCTACGGCCTTTATCGTGACGCCAATCGCGCGAATGTCTGGGGGAGCGCGGCCGGGCAAACAGCCTCCGGCACCGGAACAGGCGGCCTGCAGACATTGACCGTCTATGGCCGCGTGCCGGCGCAGAACACGCCTGCACCGGGAAATTATGCCGACACGGTCGTCGTCACCGTGAACTATTAAAAGCCATGCCGCCCCACGCCCCTGTCGCGGCCTTGGCGGGGCCGGGCTTATTTGCCCTCGCCCCTCCGGCCGATGCTGAGCAGATGGTAAAAGGCGATGGCGCCGATGGTCGCCGTGCCGATGCCATCCAGCGTGAAGCCCGCGACATTGAGCTTGAAGTTGCCGGCGCCCAGCACCAGCGCGATACCCACGGTGATGAGGTTGCGCGGCTCGGAAAAATCGACCTTGTTTTCCACCCAGATACGCCCGGCGGTGGCCGCGATGAGGCCGAAGACGACCACGGACAGGCCGCCGATCACGGGGCCGGGTATCGTCTGGATGAGCGCGCCGAATTTCGGCGAGAAGCCAAGGATGATGGCGACCAATGCCGCGACAATGAAGACAAGCGTCGAGAAAATGCGGGTTATCGCCATGACGCCCATGTTTTCGGCATAGGTCGTCATGCCGGTTCCGCCGAAGGCGCCGGAAAAGATGGTGGCGATGCCGTCGCCGATGAAGGCGCGTCCGAGATAAGGGTCGAGGTTCCGGCCGGTCATCGCGCCAATCGCCTTGATATGCCCGAGATTTTCAGCCACCAGAATGACGACGACGGGAGCGATCAGGGCAATCGCGGACGCGGAAAATACCGGCGTGGTGAAGGTCGGCAATCCGAACCAGGACGCGGCCGCAACGCCCGAAAAATCGACGGGCTTGCCAAGGCCGAAGCCGTTGGCCAGCAAAAGGTAGGCGAGATAGGCGACGGCACCGCCGATGAGGATCGGCAAACGGCGCGCCATGCCCGGCGCATAGACGGCAATCGCGCCAACGGAGGTCACCGTCAGGATCGCGATCCATCGCGACAGCTGGTCGCCGTCGGGATTGCCCGGGCCGGTGCCGGAGGCGCTGGCTATGGCGATGGGTGCGAGCACAAGACCGATTGCGGCAACGATCGCGCCGGTCAGAACCGGCGGCATCAGCCGTTCGATCCAGTTATGGCCGGCGACCATGACGACGACGCCGATCAAGGCATAAAGCACGCCAGCCGCAATGATGCCGCCGAGTGCCAGCGCAATATTCGGACTGGCGGCGCCCGCGGCCGCGCCGGTCGCCACCAGCACCGGTCCGATGAAGGCAAAGGAGGAGCCGAGATAGCTCGGCACCCGCCCGCCGACGGCAATGAAGAAGATCAGCGTCGAGATACCGGAAAACAGGATCGAGACATTCGGATCGAACCCCATGATCAATGGCGCAAGAACCGTGGACCCGAACATGGCCACGACGTGCTGCAGGCCGAGAACGGCGGTCTGCCCGGCGGGCAGCCGCTCATCCGGCATGATGCGTCCTTCGGTTTTCAGTCGCCAGCGCGGAAAATAACCACCCGTATCGCTCATCGTCGCCCCCCCACGAACCGGCCGGCGCGAACCTGACGGTCTTTCCCGTTGCAGATCGCAGCCGCACAAACAGATTTGCCTTTTTTGAGATGCGCCCGTCGCCCGAAATCGAATCGGTGGCCGGCACATCTTTTCTCCGGTAGCGCGATTGCCCGCCGCTGTCATCGGGGCGGGCGAAACCGAAACCGGTTTTGACCCGGAGGCAATCGGCGTCCGCGCCGCAACAGCAGCCACACGGACACCGAACGCAGGTCATTGCCTTGCGTCAAGCGCCGTCAAAATTTCGTAGGCGGCCAAAACGCGATCCTCGTTGGGATAGTTTTTATTGGCCAGAATGACGATTCCGACTTTTCGTTTCGGTATGAAGGCGACATAGGCGCCAAAACCATTGGTGGAACCGGTCTTGTTGATGAAGACATCCTGACGCGGCGGCATCGGCGGGGTGATTTCGCGGACCGGCACGGTTTTGAGCAAAGCGCCCGAATTCGCCTCGGTCAGCGTCTTCAGGTCGACCGGATCGGCATATTGCTCCCAGACCATATCCTGCGTCATGGCGCCGACGCCGAAATACCCCGTATGGGTATTGATGATCGCCTGGCGGATTTTGCCATCCAGCTTTTCCAGCCCCATATTGGCGTTGACGAAGCGGATCATGTCGGCCGCGGTCGACCGCACGCCATAGGCCTCCGACGAAAGAACCCCCGGCGTCACCCGGGCGGGCTCGCCGGTTCGCCTGTAGCCCTGCGCATAGTCGTCCATCCTGGCCCTCGGCACGGCAATGAAGGTGTTCTTCAACCCGAGCGCGGGAAACAGCGTGTCCCGCATGGCGCTGTCAAAGCCCCGGCCCATCGCCCTGGCGGTGACATAGCCCAGCATGCCGATGCTGGGATTGGCATAGGTTCTGTGCGTTCCGGCTTCATAAATGGGTTTCCAGGCCCTGAGATAGGCGAGAAGCTGTTTTTCCGTCGTGACGCTGTCCGGCAGCTGAAGCGGAAAACCGCCGGCGGTGTGGGTGCCGAGGTGCATCAGCGCGACCTCACCGAAAGGCGTGCCCTTCAACGACGCAAGATAATCTCCGACCTTGCCGGACAGGGACAGTTGGCCGTTCAGTTCGGCATAGGTGCTGAGAGTGACCGTGAACGTCTTGGAGATGGAGCCCAGTTCGAACAGCGTCTGCGGCGTGACCGGCCGGTCCGTGCTCCTGGACATGACGCCATAGGTAAAGACATGGCTTATCCCATCGACACTGATGCCGACGGCAAGTCCGGGAATGTCGTTTTTCTCCATGACGGGCTTGATCGCGGCATCGGCTATCGCTTTCAGCCTGGCATCGTCGGCGGCAAAGGCCTGCGTGAACAGGTTGACCGAGAGCAATGCCGCCAGTGCGACATGTCTGCGATTGGGTTTCATCTTTCGCGTTCTCCAAAACCTCAGGTGGATTTCCGGCGCTTGCGCCGCCCCAGCGAAAGACGTGTAGCCGCCCTACATTGCACGAACAAATCATGATATCTCGGAAGAGATGCAAGAAAATTTAGGTCATGTATGGTTCGGCAATTTCTTCCCCTGAACGGCCTCAGAGCCTTCGAGGCATCGGCCCGGCACCTGAGCTTTACCCGCGCCGCCATCGAACTGTGCGTCACGCAGGCGGCGGTGAGCCAGCAGGTGAAGGGACTGGAAAAACGGCTCGGCGTCCCGCTTTTCCAGCGGCTGCCGCGCGGTCTGAAAATTACCGCGGAAGGCGAAGCGCTCCTGCCGACGGTGACCAGCTCCTTCGACCAAATGGCGACCACGCTTGACCGGATCGAGGCCGGGCAGGTGCGCGAATTGCTGTTCCTCGGCGCCGTCGGCACCTTTGCCGTGGGCTGGCTGCTGCCGCGCCTGAGGGATTTTCAGCAGCGGCACCCCTTCATCGATGTGCGGGTTTCCACCAACAACAACCGGGTGGACATGGCCGCCGAAGGGCTGGATTTCGCCATTCGCTTCGGCCAGGGTTCGTGGCACGGCACCGATGCCTTCCGGCTTTTCGAAGCGCCGCTCTCGCCGCTCTGCACGCCGACACTGGCCGAGAGGCTGAAGACGCCCGCCGACCTGATGGAGACGACGTTGCTGCGCAGCTACAGGGCGGATGAATGGACCGCCTGGTTTGCGGCTGCCGGCGTGACGCCGGCGGCGCAGGTGAATGCCGGCATTGTTTTCGACACGTCGCTGGGCATGATGGAGGCCGCCCTGCAGGGGCTGGGTGTGGCGCTGGCCCCGCCATCGATGTTCCTGCGGCATCTCGCCTCCGGCGCCATCGTCCAGCCCTTTCCCGTCACCCTGTCTCTGGGAAGCTACTGGCTGACACGGCTGCAATCGAAACCGCCGACACCGGCCATGAACGCCTTTTCCGACTGGTTATTCGCCGAAATCGGCAGCGGATGAGGCGGCTATGAGAGGGCGAGCGACACGCCGCCGCCGGCGCAGAGAAGCACCACGGCCCATGGCGGCGCTTTCCAGACCGTCAACAGGACGAAACCGGCGAGCGCAAGGGTGAAATCCTTCGGTGTGAAGATGGCGCTTGTCCATACCGGATCATAAAGCGCCGCACCGAGAATACCGACCACGGCGGCATTGGCGCCGCGCATGGCGGCTTGAGCCGGAAGACGCCGACGAAACCCTTCCCAGAAGGGAAGCGCGCCGACGAGCAGCAGCATGCCCGGCAGAAAGATCGCAACCAGGGCGATGGCCGCGCCGGCAACGCCGTTCGGCTGCGGCCCGGCCACGGCGCCGAGATAGGCGGCGAAGGTGAAAAGCGGACCCGGCACGGCCTGTGTCGCGCCATATCCTGCAATGAAGGCGTCTTGCGTGACCCAGCCGGTGGCAACGACCTCCGATTGCAGCAAGGGCAGCACCACGTGCCCACCCCCGAACACCAGCGCGCCGGCCCGGTAGAAAGCGTCAAACAGCGAGAGGCCTTGCTGGCCGGCGCCCGCCGCCACGAGCGGCAGGAAGCCGAGGAGCAGCGCAAAGGCGGCGAGCGCCGCATATCCCACGCGTTTCGGCAGCCGGAATGCCAGGGGAACGGACGGACCGGCGGCCTTTGCACGGCAGAAGACGAGGCCGGCGAGCGCGCCTGCGGCAAGCGCCAGCATCTGCCCGAAGGCACCGGCGACGAACACGACGCAGACAATGCCGGCGAGCGCGATGCCGGCACGCTCACGATCCGGCGCAAGGCTTTTCGCCATGCCCCAGACAGCCTGCGCCACCACGGCGACGGCGACGATCTTCAGCCCGTGCAAGAGACCGGCGCCCACCGGCCCCGCGATGGCGGCGGAAACCGTGGCGAAGAAAAACAGCAGGATGGCAGAAGGCAATGTAAAGGCCGTCCAGGCGGCCAGGGCGCCGAGCGGCCCCGCCCGCAGCAAGCCGAGCGCAAAACCCACCTGGCTGGAGGCCGGGCCGGGAAGGAACTGGCACAGGGCCACGAGATCGGCATAACCCGCCTCATCGATCCATTTGCGCCGCACCACCAGCTCATCGCGAAAATAACCGAGATGGGCGATGGGACCACCAAAGGAGGTCACCCCGAGCTTCAGGAAAGCGACGAAAACTTCACCGGGCGTGCCCGGTCGATGCTTCTCCGCTTGGCTGTGCATTGCCTGTACTGACGACTTCACGCAAGAACTCCCGCCCGGCGCGCAACGGCTGTTCGCCACACGATCCCGGACCCGAAAACGACGTCGGTATCAGACACTATTACGACAGGGATATGAAGGGGCCGGTCGCAACGACGCCGGAAAGCCATGATGGCCTCCCGGCGTCTTCGGCAATTGTTAGAAGGGCCTTATCGCTCCGTCGGCAATAATGCGGTGAAATGCGATATCCGGCCGTTTCCGTCGGTGCCGCCGGAAAAGCCGGTGGCGCCCCAGATGATGTGGTGCCTGTTGCTCTGCCTGTGAATGGTCACCGCGGCCGCGATCGGCGTCGGCGACCGCCATGAGAAGTTGCTGTTCGCCCCCGGCTCGAGATGGCTGAGGGATTCGAGCTGGGCATCGTCGAGAAACATGACCGTGCTCATGTCGGTCTCATAAAGGTTGCCCCATCGCGCCTGCGCCACCGCATTGGCCGCGTCGATGAAGAGATTGCTCTGTCCCACGGGATCGGCCAGCGCCGCAAGGCGCCAGGCGGCGAAGATATTGGTGATCTCCCCGATATTGAGGCCGAGGCTCGAGAGGAACTCGATGGTCTGCGCATTGCCGAATGTATTGTAGCCCGCTTCGCCGAAGGGGCGGACATGCTTGACGATGAAACTGCTGAGAATGGGCATGTGTATCTCCTTTTGGACATGGTTCACCTGCTCCCGGCGTTAGACATGCGGGATCGGCAGGCTTTGGTTGAAGGCTGACTGGGTGCCGGAACGCATCCGGCGATCGATGGGACCACCGCTATTTCCGCAGGGGCGCAGCGGCTGGTCGGCGCACCGGCTTAACCGAAGACGACGGCGGTATGCGCGGGCGTCCTCAGGAATTCCTGCAGGCCGATACGCGTTCTCGTTCCGCCCTGCCCGGCTGGCCATGGATCGAGAACATGAAGTTCGAGATCCTTGCCATTTTCGGTGTAACCATAAACGAGGTAATAATGGATATGCGTGCCGATCACGAAGACGCGGTCGTGGTCGATCTCGCGCCGGACGATGTCGGCTGTCAGCGCATCGACGAACCGGCCGCCGGTCGTCGCGTGGTCGAAGGCGTTCCATTGGCTGAAAACCAGCTTGACGATATTGCTGTCGGGATTGGCGCCGTCCTGCTCGTCGATCTCGGCGGATTGATCGAGAACCTGCGCCAGCTCCCAGCGCTCCTGCACCTGCGGATCAACGGTCGCAAGTGCGGCGGTGTTGCGCCTTGCAATCGCATATTGCGTGGCCGCGCCAAGCCCGTAATAGGCGCGCACCATCTGTTCGACCGCGGCGAAGCACCAGGAGGGCGTCTCCTGGGCGATCAATGCGGGAGGGTTGTGGACAGTCGGCATGGTCTTCTCCTTCGTAAATGACGCGATCCGGCTTGCACGTCGATGGCGGCCGGAAGCCCGTCGTTGATGTTGATCGGATGAAATCGACGTTCGGTGGCGGCGGCCGTCCTGCCGGCATCCGCGCCGGCAGGACATTGCCCATGATCTCAAGCCAAAGGGGACGATTGCGGCTGGGACCATGGTCCGCTTCCTGTCTGGCCGGGACAGGAGCGGCAGTCTTCTGCGGGATCAGGCGCTCTTGTTCAGATCCTCGCGATAGGCATGCAACGATGCGATCTTCTCATCGGCGGCGGCCTCGCGTTCGGCGACGATGGCGGAGAGTTTCTGCGAGGCCTCCGTCATGTAGTTCGTCAGTTCGGTGCCGGTGAGATATTTGCCCTGCAGCTTGTTGAGCTTGGACCATCCCTCCGAGAAGCTGCGGTTGAACCTGTCGCTGACCGTGATCACCGCGTACCATTGCGCGGTCTGCCTGACGAAAAACTCGTCGACGGAGCGAATGAGCTGGGCGAAGCGGTTCTTTCGGATGACGTCGAGTTCGGCGACGCTTTCGATCGCCTTGATCTGATGCTGGGCGTCATCGGCAACGGCCTGCATGAAATCGGCGAAACTCTTGAAGAAGAAGGCGATTTCCTCAATGATCTCCTTCATGCGTTTGAGCGCCGTGATGCTGACGTTGAGCGACTGGATCGCGAGCTTGATCTTGTCGTCCTCGGCCTGCTTTCCCTTCAGCAAAGCATTGATTTTCACGAGTTCGGCAGCCTGGGTACGGCGTTCCTTCTCATAGGCCTCCGCCTTGTCGATCATCTGCATCTGGATTTCGCGCAGGCTCGCCGCCTGCTGCTGCTGCTCGTCGGAAAGCTTGCCCAACCCCTTGTCCAGGGCGTCGAGAGAAGCCTGCAGGCTGGAAATCAGGGTCTGCTGACCAGCGATCTTTTCTTCCTGCGTTTTCAGTTCGCCCGCGCGCGCGCTCAGGCGTTTATCGAGTTCGGCAAGCTCGACCGCCTTGCTCGATTTCGGATCGGCCCCCTCGGCGTCTTTCGCCAGCGCCGATCTGGTGTCCTCCAGCGACTTGATATCCGTCTTCAGGGCGTCCCGTTTTTCCTCGCTTTTGCGAAGTTCGGCCTTCTGCTCGGAAATCTTGCTCTGCGTCGCGGCCGAATCCGTCTTGCCGCCGCCGGTTGCCGGTGTGCGGGAGCCGCCGCCCTGCCCCTGGCCGTCGGCATCCTGCCCGCCCTTGGACTGTCCCGAAAGCGCGCCGCCGACCGATGACGCCAGCATCGAGGCCGGACCGCCCGCCACCATGGCGATGGCGGGAATGGCGCTTGAAATCATCTGCGCGCCGACCCGCACGATCGACATGATGAAGGAGCGCTCTTCCGCGGTATTGGCCCGCTTTTCATATTCGCGGGCTTTCTTCTCGAATTCCGCGACCTGCACCTTCAGATCGTTCACCAGCGATTCAAGCTGCTCGCGCCGGGCATCGGCCTCGCGGATCTCGCGTTCCATCACCGCCTTGTCTTCGAGACGCTTGCTCAGGACCATTTCGCTCGCATCGGTGATCTGCGCCGTTTCCCGGATGATGGCGTCATAGGTGGACGCGACGACGAGAAGGTCGTCGCGGACGGCCAGCGCCTTGTCCCGGATATTCTTGGCAAGCTTTATCAGGTCGTTGGAAACGAAGCTCTTGATATCGGCCTGATCATTGTCCTCCTTCACGTCCAGCCAGTCGGCAAAGAGATCGTCGATTGAAATACGGATGCGGCTCGCCACGTCCATCGCGTCTTTCATGGTCCTCTGGCTTTTCTGCTGCGCCGTTATCAGCTTGTCCATGATGGCGCTGATGCGGCCGCGGATCTTGCCTTCTTCCTGCGGCGTGGTGTTATAGGCGATGTAAAGCAGGTCGATCGCATTGTCGGTATCGCGCTTGGCGCGCTCGACGTCGTATGTTCCCTGGATCTTGTCGACATAGGACCGGACGAGCGCCGTATCCGATTTGGGAAGGCTGAATTTCGGCTGGGAAACGATCGCCTCGACATCGGCGTCGATTTCCTTGTTGAGCTGGGCTTCACGGCTGTCAAAAGTCACGACATTGTTCATTTTCAAACTCCTGTTGATGGGTGGTTAGGCAAAATCACGGGATCGATCGTTCACGATCCGCATCGCTGCTTCGCTTCGTCCGGCAGTCCGGCTTCGGTGGAAGAAATGAAATGCGGCACGTCCTTGCTCAGGCCGTCGATTTCGGCGGACAGCCGCTCGACCTGGCGGATTTTCGCGTCGTCGGGATTGACTTCACTTGCTTCCTTGAGGGCGCCGGTGAAAGCGCCGACCTGGACGTTGAAGTCCTGAACCTTGACGTTGATGGTGGAAATCGCCGCCTTGAGCCTGGTGATCTGCTCTTCGAGCTGTTTGACGGCCTTCTGGTTTTCGCCATGGCTCTGTTGCGCGGCGGCAAGCTGGCGGCGGTTGTTTTCAAGCTGGCCGCGAACGTCGGCAAGGGCCTTTTCAGCATTTTCCAGCCGCGGCCGCGCCGCGTTATATTCCCGCGCGGCATCGTTCATCCAACCCAGGCTTTTGACGACCGCCTCACCGGCCGGGCAAATGCCGGGCAGGAAGAAGAGAACCTGGCTGCAGGTCCTTACCCGGTCGGCCTGCTCGGCCCTTTCTCGCTGGGCCTTTTCGAAAATGGCCCGGCGCGTTGCGACATTGGCGCTTTCGGACTGAACCAGCTCTTCAAAACCCTTCACGCTGGTTTCGGACTGGACCACCTGCCGTTCCAGCTCGATCTGCAGATACATGGCCTGTCCCAGCGCCCGCTCGCGGTCGGCGCTGAGTTGCTGCTGCGCCGTCAGATGTTCCATCAGGCACGCGGATCGGCGGCCGAGAACATCCCGGCTCGCTTCCGCCTGTTCGAGCCTGGACTGGAAGGCCGCCACCTGTTCGGTGGTGAGCGCGGCCGCATTGGCAAGGGGCGTCTGGCCCATTGAGGTTATGTCGAATTGCGTTGCGATGACCGTAAGGCCGGCAAAAAGAACATGGCGAAGTTGCATTGATTCAACCTCCTTTGGAGAATTGGGGTGGATAAAAAGGCAATACGAAGCCGCTGGCCGCCCGGCATTACTGCCGACCGCACCAAAAACCCGGTAGAACATGCTGATCTCGGATAGTCGCGGATGTACCCTGCGCATCGTCGCCAACGCCGGGGAAAACAACCCTTAAAGATTGCACCACCGGATTATCGCGCGAAGACAAGACACCCGAAGTCGTAGAAAATTATGCAATAAAAACAGGCGATAACATTATCGTTAGCGCCGCCCTCGCAAAAGGTGCCGCAGGAACACATATTTTATGTGCGCTCTTTAACACTCAATTTATGAGAGTATTTTTTAATACCCCTGGAGAGGTCGGCGGGGGAGTGCAACAAATTGCACGCATCTTCCAAATCGGAACTTGTCGACTGCCATCAGCGTCCCTGACGGCCGCGGCCGACTATCAATGCCCGCATATTGGACTTCGCCATAAAGTAGCGAAGAACAGAAACTCATGGGAGAAAGGTATCCGGAAAAGCAGGCGCCCAGGGTTCAAAACAGCTTCCGAAGAGGGATTTTGTTCGGCCTCGACCGGACATGTTTCGGGAGAGACTGAGCTTGCTTGCAAACCGGATCTTGCGGGATGACGCCTTTGACGATGCCGTCATGCATCTTTGTGCCCATATACCGGCCATCTTCAAGCGGGAAAGGCGTCTTGTCCGCGCATTCGGCGACTTTGGCGCCTTCGCCGCCGTGATGTGCGCCGCCGGGCTTGGAGCGTCCCATGGCATGCCCTTCACACTGGCGGCGGTTCAGGCGGTCGTCGTACCGCCCGGCTGGATATCCAGCCGCCGGATACGGGCGTTGATCGACTGGCTGGAACTGGAAAACGCCGCGCAGCGCCACCCGCCACGCGGCGACAATCGCGAGCGGCCGTGGTCGCTGGATGGCTGGCTGCCTGTGGCGATCGAGGCACTCGCCAGGACCTATCTCACGGCGGCCTCCCCGTGGGAAACCGCCCCGGCAGCGGACAGGCCCCAAGACACTGTTATCGAAACGGGCATGCTGATCGACGGCGTGAGCTGGTTCCTGCGGCATGCCCGGGAATTGCCACCGCCATCCGACGAAATGCGGATGTTCCTGGGACATGCGCCCGGTTTTCCGCTGTTATTGGATCTGCTGCTGGCCGCCGGAACGGATGCCCGCGACACGGCGGGCTGCGAATTTTCCCGCAAGGCGGCCGCGCGCGCCTATGGGACCAGCCGTGCACATGTCACGGCCCTCCTGGCGAGAGCCGAGCGCGCGCATATCCTGAGAAGAAACGGCTCGCGGATCACTCTGAACGGTCTGGCATGGCAGAATCTGCGGCACGATCTGGCCTATCAGCTGGCATTCGTCGCCTTGTGGGCAGAGATCGTCAGAACGTCACGATCTCCACCGCCGCCAGATGCGCCGGAAAGCCTGTCCGGCCGGAACGCCTCCAGCAACCCGGAATAGGGCTTGGCGAGCGGCGTGGCATAGGCGCCGCGCTTGGCGGTGGAGAGCCCCATGGACACCAGTGATTCCGCCTGTTTGACGGCCGCGGCGACACCGTCCACCACCGGCACGCCGAATTCGCTGCGCAACTCGGCGGCAAGGTCCGCCATGCCGGCGCAACCGAGCACGATCGCTTCCGCCCGATCCTCCTTCAGGGCCAGCGAAATCTCCTCCCGCAGCCTTTCCCGGGCATTCGAGCCGGGATCTTCGAGCGACAGGACCGGAATATCGGCGGCGCGAACATTGCAGCGGCACGACATGCCGTAACGCTGGACGAGATGTTCGAGCGGCAGCCGCGACCGTTCCATCGTCGTGACGATGGTGAATTTCTGCGCGATGAAGGCCGTGGCGGATACGGCCGCCTCGCAGATGCCGATAACCGGAATATCGGCGAGCGCGCGGGCCGCATCGAGCCCGGTATCGTCGAAACAGGCGATGACGGCCGCCTTCGCACCGATTGCTGGCGCCCTGGCGACTTCGAGCAGCAGGCCGGGCACGGCGAAAACCTCGTCGTAATATCCTTCGATGGAGACCGGCCCCATCGAGGATGTGACGGCGAGAATCTCCGTATCGCGGCCGGCCGCCCGCGTTGCGGCATCGGCGATGGTCGCGGTCATGGATTGCGTTGTATTCGGATTGATGACGAGGATGCGCATTTTAAGTTTCTATCGGCGTGAGTGGCGGCGGTTCAGGGTCACGATCAGACCGAGCGTGGCCGCGATCACCAGGAAGGAGAACAGGGTTGTAACAGCACCGAGCGCATAAAGCACCGGCGTCGTGACATTGGTGGTCATGCCATAGATTTCGAGCGGCAGGGTGTTGTAGGTACCGGCGGTCATCAGGGTGCGGGCGAACTCGTCATAGGACAGCGTGAAGCCGAACAGGCCGACGCCGATCAGGCTCGGCGCGATCATCGGCAGCACCACATGGGCGAAGGTCTGCCAGGAGGATGCGCCCAGATCGCGCGCCGCCTCTTCATAGGACGGCGAAAAGCGGTTGAAGACCGCGAACATGATGAGCACACCAAAGGGCAGCGTCCAGGTCAGATGCGCGCCAAAGGCCGATGTATACCAGGACGGCTCCAGCCCGAGCTGCTGGAACAGAACGCCGATACCGAGCGAAATAATGATGGACGGCACCACGAGGCTGGCCACAGACAGATAAAAAAGGGGCGTCGCACCGATAAATTTCCGGCGGAAGGCAAGCCCCGCCAGCAGCGAGACGATGACGGTGACGGCCATGACCATCAGCCCGAGAGCGAAGGAACGGCGGAACGAGCCGCCGAAATCGCCCACCGCCTGCTGCTCGAACAGATTGCCGAACCAGTGCAGCGAAACGCCGTTCAGCGGGAAGGTCAGGCCGCCATTCGGCCCCTGAAAGGCAAGGATGAGGATGGCCGACAGCGGGCCGTAAAGAAACAGCACGAAGACGGCGAAAAAGAAGGCGAGAACATAAAATTCACGGCCGCGTTTTTCCGGGTGCATGGACTATAGCTCCTTGCGGATATCGACGATGCGCAGGATGCCCGCCACCATCAGAAGAACGAGGATGAGCAGGATGACGGCATTGGCGGCGGCGGCCGGATATTGCAGCAGCGACATCTGGTTCTTCATCATCAGCGCCACCGATGCGCTCTGGCCGCCTGACATGACCTGAACCGTGGAGAAATCGGCCATCACCAGCGTCACCACGAAGATGGTGCCGATGGCCATGCCGGGCTTGGCGAGCGGAATGATGACGTTGCTCAGCGTCTGCCAGCCCGTCGCGCCGGCGTCACGGGCCGCCTCGATCAGCGATTTGTCGATGCGCATCAGCGTGTTGAAGATCGGCGTGACCATGAACAGCGTATAAAGATGCACCATGGCCAGAACCACGGCGAAATCGGAATAAAGCAGCCATTCGACCGGCTCGGCAATGATGCCGGAGCCGACCAGCGCGCTGTTGACCAGACCGTTTCGCCCGAGGACGGGAATCCAGGAAATCATGCGGATGATGTTCGAGGTCAGGAAGGGCACCGTGCAGACGAGGAACAGCACCATCTGCATGGTGGTGGTACGAATGTGGAAGGCGAGAAAATAGGCGACCCAGAAACCGCAGAACAGCGTGATGGCCCAGACCATGGCGGCATATTTCAAGGTGTTGAGATAGGTCTGCCAGGTGACCCACGAACCTAACGTCTCGCTGTAGTTAAACGTCACGAAATCGGGATACATCTGGGCGAAATCGTAGTCCCAGAAGCTGACGACGGCGATCATCAGGATCGGTAGCAGCAGGAAGAAACCGAGGATCAGCAAAAGCGGTGCGGCCTGCACATAGGAGACGAGTTTTAGCGGCAGCGCGAAGCTGCGGCGCGGCCTGTCCTTTTTGTCGCTGACGCCGATAAGTCTGACCGTCACCATGGTTGTGCCTTTCGCTGGATTTGCAGAAGCCCGGCGGCAAGGGCCGCCGGATAGCGTGTTGACAGGTCTTCCACACTCTCCACGTCATCCTCGGGCTTAACCCGAGGATCCGGGGCCGCACCCGGTTGTGGATCCTAGGGTCAAGCCCGAGGATGACGGAGACAGGTTTCGGTACCTGTGTCAGGCGCCTGACCGGCGGCCCTCGCCGCCGGCGTCGTCCTTGAAAAGCACTAAGCCGCGATGAACTCGTTCCAGCGGCGGACCATATAGCGGTCTTCGTCCATCACCGAGTTCCAGCATGCGACCTTGCCCATGCGCTCCTCGAAGGAGCCGCCGTCGCGCACCGCGCCGGCCTTTTCCATGACCTTGCCGTCCGGCGCGATGATATCGCCCTCAGCCGGCTTGCCTTCGACCCAGTAGCCCCATTCGTCGGCGGTCATGTGCTCCTTGGCCGTTTCCATGGCGGCGGAATAATAGCCCTGACGGTTGAGGTAAGCCCCGACCCAGCCGGAGGTATACCAGTTGATATAGTCGTAGGCCGCATCGAGTTTCGCGCCCGAGAGGTGCTTGGCAAGACCGAGACCGCCGCCCCAGGAGCGATAGCCTTCCTTCAGCGGCTGGTATTTGCAGGCGATGCCCTTCGAGCGGACCGCGGCGACGGCGGGCGACCACATGGACTGGATGATGACCTCGCCCGACGCCATGAGGTTGACGCTTTCATCGAAGCTCTTCCAGAAGGCGCGGAACTGGCCGTCCTTCTTGGCCTTGATGAGGAAATCGATGGTCTTGTCGATCTCCTCCTTGGTCATGTTGCCCTTGTCGGCATATTTGATGTTGCCCATGGCCTCCATGATCATCGCCGCATCCATGATGCCGATGGAGGGGATGTTGAGGATCGAGGTCTTGCCCTTGAACTTGGGGTCCATGATATCGGCCCAGCTGGTGATGTCGCGGCCGACGAGATCGGGGCGGATGCCGAGCGTATCGGCATTGTAGATGGTTGGAACCATGGTGAAATAGTCGGTCTCACCCTTGGCGAAGGTCTTGTCGCCGGGCTTTTCGACGAACCCGACCGTGTGCGGCGCGGTGCCCTGCGCCACGACGCTGTCCGGCTTCAGCTTGCCGTTTTTGAACAGCGGCACGATCTTGTCGTAATATTTCAGCTTCTTGATTTCCATCGGCTGGATGACGCCGGCGGGATAGACCTTCTTCAGGATCCAGTATTCGATATCGGCGATGTCGTAGGAATTCGGCTGGGTAACGGCGCGCTGGGCGGCGGCATCCGAATCGGTCGCCGTCATCTCGAGCGTGATGCCGAGATCGGCCTTGCACTTTTCGGCAATTGCATTGAGGTTCGACACGCCGGTGCCGAACTGGCGGATGGTGATCGGGTTCTGCGCCCAGATGGTCGGGAAACCGGTGATGAGGCCGGAGCCGATCGCCGCACCCGTGGCGGCGGCGCCCGCCTTTAGAAGACCGCGGCGGGACAGGCCTTTTTTGCCGTTTGTTTTGTCGGTGGTCATTTCAAAGTTCTCCTCTGGTTATTCTGGGTTACTTCTCTACCCGGCCGAGCACGATGGCATCGGCCGCATTCCATGAAAGCGGTATGGCGTCGCCGGTCCTGACCGGGTTTTCGAAGAAGGCGGCATCGCTGAGGATGACGTTGAAGTCCTCGATGCCCGCGCCGGTCACGGCGATCTTCACGCTCGCACCGCGATATTCGACATTCGAGACGATGCCGGTGAAGCCGAGGCCCGGCTGCTCCGCCTCGCCGACGCGCACCCGGTCGGTGCGCACGGCGATGTCGACCGCGCCGTCATCCGGGGCGGCACCGCTTGCCGTGAACGTGCCGCCGCCCGCGACTTCAAGCGTGACGAGATCGCCCGATTTTTCCCGGTAACGGCCGGAAATGACGTTGTGGTCCCCCATGAAGCGGGCGACGAAGGCTGTCGCCGGGCGCTCGAACACCTCGCGCGGGGTGGCCGCCTGTTCGATGCGGCCGTCATTCATGACGACGATGATATCGGCCAGCGCCATCGCCTCTTCCTGGCTGTGGGTGACGTGAACGAAGGTGATGCCGAGCGCGGTCTGCAGCTTCTTCAGCTCGGCGCGCATGCGGATCTTCAGGAACGGGTCGAGCGCCGAGAGCGGCTCGTCCAGCAACAGCGCCTCGGGATCGGTGATCAGCGCGCGCGCCAGCGCCACGCGCTGCTGCTGGCCGCCGGAAAGCTGGGCCGGACGCCGGCCGGCATAGGGCTCCAGCTGCATCAGCCGCAGCATGTCGAGCGCCTTGGCCCGGCGCGTCTCCTTGTCCGTTCCCTTCATCTTGAGGCTGAAGGCGACATTGTCGACGAGATCGAGATGCGGAAACAGCGCATAGGACTGGAACATCATCGCCGTGCCGCGCCGGGCGGGAGGCAGATCGGTGACCACCGTATTGCCGAGCCGGACATCACCGCTTGAAATGCTTTCATGCCCGGCGATCATGCGCAATGTCGAGGTCTTGCCGCAGCCGGACGGGCCGAGCAGGCAACAATAGCTGCCAGCCGGTATCTTGAGGCTGATCGCATGCACGGCGGTGGTGTTGCCGTAAACCTTGGATACGGAAGCGATGTCGATTGCTGCGGCTTTGCTCATAAACACTCTCCTGCGACAACCTTGTCATGCAGGAGGCGTGCCAATCGGCTTTGCCATTGATGCGAAAGGAGATTTTTCGCCTTGCCGGCAATCTCGAAACGGCTCTGCTCAAATTTACAGCGATTGTTTTCGATTCATTGCAGAAATCGTATGCAATCTGAACGCAGCAGCGAAACCGCCGTGCGCCTCAACCGGCCCTGAATCTGTCGAAAGCCGTGAGGCGCCGGATCGTGGGATCGGCATCCCATCGGTAAATCTCGGTCCTGAGGAAATGCAGTTCCTCCTCGAGCTTTTCTTCGGGCAGTTCCACCCACCAGGATTTCGGCCGGCCATCGGATCCGTCCGACCAGCGGTAGCCCCGCTTCTTCAGGTGATCCTTCATGTCAAAAGGGCTGTTTTCCGCGTAAATGCGGATCCGTGCCCGCAGGCTTGCCTGATAAAGCTCCATGAAGGGTGTGTCGGTTTGGCCAGGCCTCGTCCGTTCCAGCACCTCCAGCAGGGCGAAGCAATCATCGACGGCGCGGTGTCCCTCGTGGAAATAGCCGGATTGCCCGATCAGATAACCAAGCTTGTTCCCCTCGAAACCCCGCGCCCGCCAATCGATCTCGGAAACGGAACAGGCCCAGGCCTTGTCGTGAAAAAGGGGCGAGAAAACCTCGCAGAACGGGCGGTCGAAGCCGGCATTATGGGCGATTATCAAATCGGCCCCGGCGACCAGCGACGTCAGCCGGGCCATGTCGATCGTCTGGCCGGCGACCATGTCGTCGGTAATCCCCGTCAGGCGCGTGATCTCGTCGGGAATGGCGATGCCCGGCTGCCGCAGCCCGCCATATATGCCGGTGACGTCGCCGATCGCGCCCTGATCGTCGAATGTGAAGGCAATGACGCCGATCTCTATGATCTCGTCGGTGCGGTGGTTCAGGCCAGTCGTTTCCGTGTCGAGGATAATGCCGCGGCGGGGAAATTCCGGCCGCGGCCGCTCCACCACCTGGCGCGGCTGCAGCTTGCGCAGGACACGATAATTTCCGGTAGCCTCGAGATATCCGGCAAGCGCCTCGTCGTCCCCCGCGGCCTTTTGCGCCGCCTCGCCACCGCCCGCCTTTCGCGCTCTTTCGGCCTTTGGAAGCCGCGCCGCCGCGGAAGCGAAAAAATCCAACTGGGAGGTCATTACATGCCTGTCCGTCATATCCGGAGATCAAGATTAAGTACTCCAACATATGCGCAGAGGCTCACGGTAACAACAGCGGCCGCTCTCATCCACAGAAACGGCACATTTCACGGGGTACAGTTAGGGGTTGCGACCTCAATTTAGGATGGTAAAAAAATACCGTTCCGTGTTTCAGGAGAGAAGAAGAATGCCGCTTCCATCGCCTTCCAACCCGAAAACGCTTGCCGACCAGAGCCGGTTGAAGCTGTTTCCGCTGCAAAGCGGCCCGCATTTCGCCAATGTGGACCTCGCCACCGGCGCCAGCGGCATTATTTTCACCGGCTATACGCGTGATGCGAGCGCCGATAATGACCTGTTTTCCTGCTGCGGCAGCTACACCCTGCGCAACTCGGTCCATGCCGCCATTGCCGGTACGACCAGCGACAATTGCACGATCTTTGCCCTCAAGAGCATCATCAACCAGCGCCCCTGCCTCGCCGTCGGAGGATTCGACGCCGATGGCAAGCCGGTGCCATTATCGCAGACGGAGTTCCAGCAGGTCACCAGGCCGCTGTTCCAGTTCGCGGACAAGGTTTCACCGATCCTCGGCAGCGAGCCGGCGCCCGGCATTCAGATACGCAGCGGCGACGCCTCCTATAATTATCAGGTCGATGCCCGCAGCGGCCGCTTCCGTTTCACCTATAAGGACAGCATGAGCGGCGGGCGTTTCGGACCTTCGGCCGACGGCAATTTCTCCCTCGAGCATGATGGCCACCGGCTGGCCAGAATAAGCGCCGGCGGCAGCTATACACATTCAGATAATTCGATTGCCGGATCGGCCTATCGCGATATCGATTCCCGTGGCTTCGAAACAAGCGTGCGCAGCGGACAGGCTTCCGCCCTGTTCGGCAGAACCTACACGGACAACGCCATCACGCGCAAAATCGGCATCGGTTACGGCGACACCACCTTACGCCGCGAGGACACGCCCGGAGGCCCGATCAAGGAAACCCTTGGACACAGGCTGGAGAAAGCCACGATTGAAATATCCCGCACCCGCGACCGGGCGAAGGGCACGGAATATATGCTGACGATCAAGATGGAGCTCTGAGGCGCTCCGCCGTCGCGGCGGCTATAAGCTTTGCTCAGGACGCCGAACGGTCAAGAACGGCTTCGCAACTGGCGGGGCTGCCGATGATCTCGCTTGTCCTGATGATGGAGGCAGAATCCGCGGTGATCTTGATGATGCAGTCGCGGCGATGTTCCTTGATCTTCATGCCCTCGGTTTCCGTCATGCGGCTCTGTCCGTCCACCGTCCTGTATTCGCGCCGGTTGCTGAGGCCGGCATAGGTCTCGACATCGACCTTCAGCCAGTAGGATTCGGTCTCACCCCTGTCGATAATGACCTTGTTGGGCCGGCCAAGCCTGGCAATCGCGGCGTCGCGCGGCTGTCCCACAAAACCGGCGACAGCGCGGGAAGCCTCCCCCTGCCCGGTGCTGGCGCATGCGCTGACGACAGCCAGCGCCCCCGCCAGACAGCCGCTTTCAAGCCATCTCATCTCCGCTTCTTCCTCTCGTGCAATAGTGCCGAATGCATGGACGCAATCTAGGATCGATGGTTTCGCACCGGAAGGAGGGCGTGACGGAAATGCCGATCAACTTGTTATGATCGATGGAGGACGGGCATTGTCACCTGTTGCGAAACACGGTGCAGGGAACACCGGCCTGCCGGATCTCGCCGCAGAGCCGGTTGGCTTCACCGCGCGTCTCCCGGCCGATACGGGCGGCAAAACGCGGGCGCGAGCCGAAATTGCCTCCCCTTTGCCGCACGATCAGTGCCCTCTCGGCATTGAGCGGTTCCGACAATTGGCCCACCGCACGAATAAACAGCCGGTTCGCCACCGCCGGATTATAATGTGCCGCAAGCTGCACGCCCCAGGGCGCCCAGTCGGCCGAGGACAGGAGAACGGGATCGTTGATGGTGCGGGTGTCGGCCAGGCGCATGCAGGCCTCCATGAAGCTGCGGCTGTCATCCAGCGCCGGAGCAGCCTTCTCCGGCGGATTGTCCTTCCAGCTCTCAACGGGATATCCGGTGATCGCAAACACGTAATCGCGGGTTTCCATCGGCAGGCGTCCCGTGGCGATGAACGTCCGCAGTCCCGCCTCGCCGGCATTATAGGCCGCCGCCGCAAGGCCGAAATTGCCGAACCGCATGTTCAGCTCGGCCAGATAACGGGAAGAAGCTTCCAGGGCGGCGACGATGTTGAAACTGTCTTCGAGGCCACGCATCCTTGCCGTTCCGGGCATGAACTGTGCAATGCCCTCCGCGCCCTTCGGGCTGATCGCATCGGGCCGGAACAGGCTTTCCCGCCAGATGAGCCGGGCGAAATAATCCGGCGGAACGGCATGCCGGCGGGCCAGAACCTCCATGGCATGGCACAGATCGCTGTTGTAGCTGCCGGCGTGGATGCATAAATCCGGAGCGATGTCATGGGCATAAGCGCAGGCTGCGGTCGCTTCGGCGGGCTCCTCGGCCCTCGCCGCTCCCGAACCCACAGCCAGCACACAAAGGACAAGAGCCATCCCGCCCGTCGATATCATTCCTGCCAAGCGATCATCCCCGCAAATCCCATGCGCGATGCCGCGATTATCCGCCAATCGGCAGGATATGCCCAGACCCGGAAAGCCGTTTCAACGGAATTTCGGCCGGGACTTTTCCTAAAAACCGCGCCTCCCCCATTCCTGCCATTGCCGCAGGAATGGGAAATAAGCAGGAATGGCAGACGTCTTAGAAGTCCTGCCATTCCTCATGGCTGACGGCCGCCGCGGCAGAACCGCGCATGGCCGGCGGACGCGGCGCCGTACGGCGAGGCGCGACCGCGACAGGCTGGTGATCGAAGCCACCGCGGGCGGCTGCGGATCGCGGCGTGTCGTCGAAGCTGAATTGCCCCAGAAGTTCGAACAGGGCCGCCGCTTCCCGGGCAAGGCTGTGGCTGGCGGCAGTCTGCTCCTCCACCATTGCGGCATTCTGCTGCGTTCCCTGATCGACGGTATTGACCGCCTGATTGATCTCCGCAAGCGCCGTGGACTGTTCGCGTGCGGCATCGACGATCGCCACGACATTCGAGTTGATGTCCCTGACCTGCGCCGCAATCTCCTGCAGCGCCGATCCCGCCCTGGTGACCAGGCCGACGCCGTTTTCCACCTGCGCGCCCGAGGCGTTGATCAGGCTCTTGATTTCCTTGGCCGCCGTTGCAGAGCGCTGTGCGAGTTCGCGAACCTCCTGCGCAACCACGGCAAAACCCTTGCCCGCCTCGCCCGCACGGGCGGCTTCCACGCCGGCATTCAGCGCCAGAAGATTGGTCTGGAAGGCAATTTCGTCGATCACCCCGATGATGTTGGAAATTTCGCGCGATGATTTCTCGATCTGATCCATGGCGCCGATCGCATCGCGCACCACCTGGCCCGAATGTTCGGCATGGTCACGGGCGCGGGCGACAATCTCGCCCGCCTCTTCCGCGCGGCGGCTGGAATCGTTGACGGCGGTGGTGATTTCCTCCAGCGCGGCTGCCGTCTGCTCGATCGAGGCGGCCTGCTGCTCCGTGCGCCTGGCGAGATCATCGGCGGCCGAGCGTATCTCGTTCGATCCGGAAGAAATCGCACCGGCATTTTCCGATACCAGCGTCATGGCTCCCTTGAGCTTTTCCGAAGCCGCGTTGAAGTCCGTCCGCAACCTTTCGAGCGACGGGATGAAGGGCTTGTCGATGCTCTGCGACAGATCGCCTTCGGCAAGATCGGTCAGGCATTGCGCAAGTTTTTCGACATTCTCGACCCGGCCGGTCACGTCCGTGGCGAATTTGACGACCTTGAACACCTTGCCGTTCAGATCGAAGATCGGATTATAGGAGGCCTGAATGAAGACCCTGCGGCCGCCCTTGCCAAGCCGCATGAACTCATCCGCAACGAGATCGCCGCCGGCGAGCCTTTCCCAGAACTGCTTGTATTGCATGGAGCGCGTATAGGCCGGTTCGCAGAACATCGAATGATGCCTGCCCTGCACCTCCGCCAGCGAATAACCCAGCGCCGCCAGAAAATTCTCGTTGGCCGTCAGGACCTCGCCGTTCGGAGAAAATTCGATGATGGCCTGCGCCCGCGACAGGGCGTCGATCTTGCCGGCGTCTTCCGCCGCCTTCAGCTTGCGCCCGGTGATGTCGGTGGCGATCTTGATGACCTTTACCGGCCTGCCGCGGCGAAACACCGGATTATAGGAGGCTTCTATCCAGACTTCCCTGCCGCCCTTGCCGATGCGCTTATATTGCTGCTGATCAAACTGACCGGACGCAAGTTTTGCCCAGAAGGCCTTGTAATCCTGCGACGACACGACGGCAGGCTCGACGAACATGCTGTGATGCCGGCCGACGATTTCCGCAAGCTCGTAACCGAGCGCTCGACAGAAATTCTCGTTGGCGGTGAGGATTTTCCCCTCGAGGTCAAACTCTATGATGGCTTGGGATTTGGAAAGCGCGGCAAGAACCGCAAAAGCATTGGCACCACGATCAAGAAAACTCACGCGCTATCCTCCGACGGCAGAAAAAATGATTTTCGGCGAAAATCATTCCTGAATATTATTATTGCCTTATTAAATAATATTTAAGGATGGACTTGACGTTCGTCACACGCCACTTGCGTTGCTGTGCCAGGATATCGCCTGTCACTTTCCGTCCACGACAGGCAGCGCCGGAACGTTCCCGGCCCGGCTGCATTTTATGCTGAATGGGGAGCCGGCAAGCGCGCGGCACCTTTCATCGCCGCCTCGCAGGCAAGGCGGCAACAGCGATACAATTTGGGAGGAATACGCACATGCAAAAGAATACGATCTGTATCTGGTACGACAAGGACGCCGAGGCCGCCGCCAGATTTTACGCCGAGACCTTTCCCGACAGCGCCGTGACCGCCGTTCACCACGCGCCGGGCGACTATCCCTCCGGCAAGAAGGGCGATGTGCTGACGGTGCAGTTCACCGTTGCCGGCGTCTCCTGCATCGGCCTCAATGGCGGACCGGCCTTCAGGCAGAGCGAGGCTTTCTCGTTCCAGATATCGACCGAAGACCAGGAAGAAACCGACCGCTACTGGAACGCCATCGTCGGCAATGGCGGCGAGGAAAGCGCCTGCGGCTGGTGCAAGGACAAATGGGGCGTGTCCTGGCAGATCACCCCGCGGGTGCTGATGGATGCCATGGCCGCCGGCGGCGCGGAGGCCAAGCGCGCCTTCGACGCGATGATGGACATGAAGAAAATCGATGTCGCCGCCATCGAGGCCGCACGTCGCGGTTGACAGGATCCGCTTATTCAGCAGCAGGTAGCGGAGCGGGACAAAAACCGTAAGAGATTGAAAATCATGAAAAAATAAATCCTCTTCGGTTTTATCGCACTTTTGTCGCCGCGCAGAACCGCTTGCGCGGCCAGTCATCATAAAACGTTCAACAAAATGTAAGCCATCCGTCAAAGACGGCTGTTAGCAGAGCCCGTGGCTTCGTGCTGGGGATATGACGTCCCTGCCGATCAGGCCATCATTCCATCAACGGGGCTCAACTCATGAAATCTTCCGCTCTGACCTCTTTCGTGGCCGGCGTCGCCATCGCCGCTGCCTTCGGCGCCACGGCCGCCCACGCAGAAAAGACCAAGTTCGAATTCTGGTACGGCCTTTCCGGCGACCTCGGCGACCGCGTGCAGGACACCTGCAAGAAGTTCAATGAATCGCAGGCCGAATTCGAGATCGTCTGCACCTCGCAGAACGATTACGAAACGACGCTGCAGAACACCATTGCCGCCTACCGCGCCAAGAAGCAGCCCGCTATCACCCAGATCTACGACGCCGGCACGCTGGACATGATGTTGTCCAAGGCTTTCGTGCCCGCCAAGAAGCTGATGGCCGACAACGGCTACAAGATCGACTGGAACAACTATTTCCCCGGCATCGCCAATTATTACGCCACCGCCGCCGGTGAGCTGAACTCCTTCCCCTATAATTCCTCCACCGCGGTTTTCTATTACAATGTCGACGCTTTCGAAAAAGCCGGCATCGCCTTCAAGCCCGATACATGGGAACAGGTCGAGGAAGCCGCGAGGAAGCTGAAGACGGCCGGTTTCGAATGCCCGCTGGCCTTCAATTTCGACACCTGGATGCTGATGGAGCAGTTCTCCGCCATCCACAATCAGCCGATCGCCACCAAGGGCAACGGTTATCAGGGCCTCGACGCCGAGCTTGCGATCAACAAGACGAAATTCGTCGACCACGTGAAATTCTTCAAGAAGATGCAGGACGAGAAGCTCTTCGTCGTCAAGACCAAGCAGCTCGGCATGGATATCCTGCCCGCCTTCACCTCGCAGACCTGCCAGATGTTCATGTCCTCGATCGCCGGCCATGGCACCGTCGGCAAGACCATGCCGGAAGGCGTGAAGTGGGACGTTGCGATGCTGCCGGTCTGGAAGGGCACCGAGCGTCATAATTCGCTGGTCGGCGGCGCTTCGCTCTGGGTTCTGGCCGGTCGTCCGGACGCCGAATACAAGGGCGCTGCCGCATTCCTGAACTTCATCGCCCAGCCCGACATGGTGGAGTGGTGGTCGACGGTTACCGGTTACATCCCCGTCACCAAGACCGGCTTCGACGCCATGAAGGCCAACGGTTTTTACGACAAGGCGCCCTATAAGGGCCGTGAAAAGGCAATCGAAAGCCTGACCTTCACGCCGCCTTCCGAATATACTCGCGGCATCCGCCTTGGCGGTTTCACGCAGATCCGCAAGGAAGTCGCCACCTCGCTCGAGGCCATCTTCATGCAGAACGCCGATGTTCAGGCCGAACTCGACAAGGCCGTCGAGCGCGCCAATGTCGGCCTGCGCCGCTTCGAAAAGACCTATGAAGGCGCCAAGCTGAACTAAGCGCCGCCCGACATCGAAGGGCCTGCCCGCAGACAATATGCGGGCAGGCCCTGCCCATCTCTCCAGCATTGCCGGTTCTTTCATGGAAAAGCGCGCCGTTTTCAAAAGCACGTGGTTACCCGTGCTGTTCGCCCTGCCGCAGCTTCTGCTGATCTTTCTGTTCTTCTATTGGCCCGTGGCGGCGGTCATCAACTGGGCCTTCACGCTCGAACCGCCCTTCGGCGGCGCCGCGGAATTTGTCGGCCTCGCCAATTTCGAAGAAACCTTCCTCGATCCGCTCTATTGGCAATCGGTGCTGGTCAGCATGGTGTTTGCCGTTGCCGGCCCCTTCTTCACCATCCTCATCGGCCTGGTACTGGCGCTGTGCGTCGATCGCGCGCTTCCCGGCTCCGGTTTCTTCCGGGTGCTCTATATTCTGCCCTATGCCATTGCCGGCCCGGCCGCGGGCATGGCCTTCCGCTTCATCCTGTCGCCGGAGCGCGGCCTTGCCGCCTCCCTAAACGGCTGGTGGCCGGATATATGGAACCCGGCGAAATATGGCGAGCACGCGCTGATCCTCGTCATCGTCATCTTCATCTGGAAATGGGCGGGGTACACCTTCATCTTCCTGTTCGCCGGCCTGCAATCCGTGCCGCGCGCGCTGACGGAGGCCGCCGCCATGGACGGTTCCGGTCCCATTCGCCGCGCACTTGACATTCAGGTGCCGCTGCTCGCCCCCACCCTGTTCTTCCTGACCGTCATCATGATGACCGAAGGCTTCGTCGGCGCCGATACGTTCGGCATCGTCGCCACCACCACCGAAGGCGGCCCCAACCGCGCTACCGAGGTGATGGTCTACCGTATCGTCAGCGAAGCCTTCGAGGGGCTGAACTATTCCGGCGCCTCGGCACAGAGCCTCGTGCTCATCGGCCTCATCATGGTTTTCACCTTCATCCAGTTCCGCTTCGTCGAGCGGCAGGTCCATTACAAGTGAGGCGGCGATGATCCAGCGCACACCCTATGCCGACGCCCTGACCTATAGTCTGATGGTCGCCGGCTTTCTTCTGCTTATCGGCCCCTTCATCGTCGTCATTTCCGGCGCCAGCCAGACGGTGCAGCAGGTCAACAGCGTACCGTTCAGCTTCATCCCCCAGGGCGAATTTCTCAGCAATGCCAGGACGGCATGGGAACGCGCCAATCTCGGCAACGCCCTGTTCAACAGCATGATCATGGCGACGCTGGTCACGATCGGCAAGGTGGCCCTTTCGGCCTTCACCGCCTTCGCCATCGTGTTCTTCCGCTCGCCGCTCAAGCACCTGTTCTTCTGGACGGTGTTCATCACCCTGATGCTGCCGCTCGAGGTACGTGTCGTGCCGACCTATTCGGTGGCCGCCGACCTTTTCCAGCCGTTCCGCTCCATTCTCGGACTGTTCGGCATCGAGGTGACGGTGGAGTGGAACCTCTTGAATTCCTATGCCGGCCTCACCCTGCCGCTGATCGCCACTGCGACGGGCACCTTTCTCTACCGGCAGTTCTTCATGACCATCCCCGACGAGCTGGCGGAGGCCGCTCGCATGGACGGTTCGGGCGCCATACGCTTTTTCGTGGAAATGCTCCTGCCGCTGTCGCGCACCAACATGGCGGCGCTGACCACCATCATGTTCGTTTATGCCTGGAACCAGTATCTCTGGCCGCTGCTGATGGTCACCGATCCCTCCTACAAGACGGTGATGATGTCGTTGCGCGCGCTTTTGCCCGCCGAGGATGGCACGCCCGACTGGAACGTCACGCTGGCCGGTTCGCTCATCATCATCACGCCGCCGCTTCTTGTCGTGGCCTTCCTGCAACGCTGGTTCGTCCGCGGCCTCGTCTCGTCCGACAAGTGACGACGCGGCTTTCAACAACAAGGTTTTCATCATGGCTCAGATCGATATCCGTGAGGTCCGCAAATCCTATGGCAAGACGCCCACCCTGCATGGCGTGGACCTGTCCTTCGACTCCGGCGAATTCGTCGTCATCCTCGGCCCCTCGGGCTGCGGCAAGTCCACGCTGCTGCGCATGATAGCCGGGCTGGAGGACATCACCGCCGGTGAAATCGCCATTGGCGGGCGCGTCGTCAACAGGCTGGAACCGCGCGAACGCGGCTGCGCCATGGTATTCCAGAACTATGCGCTCTATCCGCACATGACGGTGGCCGGCAATATCGGCTATGCGCTGAAGGTGGCCGGCGTGGCCAAGGCCGAACGCCTGCGCCGCATCGAGGAAACGGCGAAGATCGTCGGCCTTTCCGACTTTCTCGAACGCAAGCCGGCCGCCCTTTCCGGCGGCCAGCGCCAGCGTGTCGCCATGGCCCGCGCGATCATTCGCGAGCCGCAGGTCTTCCTGTTCGACGAGCCGCTCTCCAACCTCGACGCCAAGCTGCGCGTCACCATGCGCGCCGAAATCCGCAAGCTGCACCAGCGCCTGTCGGCCACCTCGGTTTTCGTCACCCATGACCAGGTGGAGGCAATGACGCTGGCTGACCGGCTGGTGGTGATGAACAGGGGCAATGTCGAACAGGTCGGTCATCCGCTCGATATCTATCACCGCCCGGCCACCACCTTCGTTGCATCCTTCATCGGTTCCCCGGCCATGAACCTGTTCACCACACGGGTCGAAGTCGAATCTCCCGCGGTCATGCTGGCCGGCGCGCCGGTCAAACTCTTTCCCGAAACCGCTCTCGAACTGCGCGGCCGCGACGTGACGGTGGGTATCCGCCCGGAACAATGCCTTGTCAGCACGCAGGACGGCGCCGGAGTGCCGGCGACGGTCGATTTCGTCGAAGAACTCGGCTCCGGCCGCATCGTGCATGCCGATATAGCCGGCGAAACCTTCTCCGCCGCGATCGGCGAAGAGCTCTCGGTCAAGCCCGGCCAGCGCATCCACCTCGCCATGCCGCCCGCACACCTGCATTTCTTCGATCCGGCCACGGGCAGGAGGATCGAAACCGAAGGAGCGACCGAGACGGGCCGCAGCGACAAGGAGACATTGCTGCCGGTTTGAAGGCGGGCGCGTGACCGGACGCGAGAAGGTGCGGACCGGGTTCCCCCGGGCCGCGCCTTTTTCGGGCGACAGATGTCCGGTCGCAACCGGCGGCCACATGCCGAAGAGATAAACTACCTTAATAAAATCATCCAAATTCCTGAATTTGCGAAATTTTGTCGTAGATCACCGCTTGCGGAATATCCGCCGCCAACCGCCTTGCTGTCGCGACAAGCTGTTCCACTTCGAAGATGACCGGCCGCCCGGCCGCGGTGACGAGGCCCCATTGGAACGGTATGCGGAAGGCGAGCGGCAGAACCCTCACCCCCTCCACCGGCAGGCCCCACAGGGTGATGGATTCGACGATTGCGACACCCAGGCCCATGCGCGCAAGTGAAAGCGACACATAGGTCGCGTTGCTGTCGATCACCGATGAAAGATCGATGCCGAGATTTGAGAGCGTGTCGTTGATGCGCATGCGCAGCCGGAAAGGATTGGCGGATGCGATGAGCCGGTGGCCGGCGAGATCTTCCGCCGAAATCTCCGCCCTGCGGGCCAGCGGATGGTCCTCGGCAACCACGGCCACGCAGGGCACCTCGCCCAGCCAGTGAATGTCGATGCCGGGATTGTCGAGCGGAAGGCTGACGGCACCGAGATCGGCCGTGCCCGCCATCACCGCCTGTACGACATTTTCCGAAGAGATGCTCTGCAGATGCACATGATCGGGAAACCGGTCGGGCGGCAGGGCCGCCAGCGCTCGCGGCAGAAGACTGGAGGCGATCGCCGGAATGGAGGCGACCTCGATGGCCGTGCGGCGCGCGGCGTGAATCCGCCTTGCACTTTCGCTGATCGTCCTGAGCCCTCCCAGGAACAATTCCGCCTGGGCGAAAAAAGCCACGCCTTTTTCGGTCGGCGTGATGCGGGGACCATTGCGATGCAGCAGCGCAAACCCGATTTCACCCTCGAGATCCTGTATGAGCCGGGTCACGACCGGCTGAGACTTGCCCAGCGCCTTCGCCGCACCGGTTATGCTGCCGATCGAGACCACCGCCACGAAGGCTTCCAGCTGCCGCGTATCGAGATAGTCAGACACCATTGTTCACTCCGCCCGCAACCTGTGCTTCTTCCGCAATCGTCATTACGCGCTATACCGGCCCGCGATCTTCAAGGCCAGCCGGTTCGCCCGCCGTGGACCAGAGCGCATCACGCCCGTCGAAAGGGTCAGGCACGATCACAAATCCCGGCGGACGCGCCCAGAGCACCAGCGGCCTGTCCTGACGATAAGGCGGCCATCCGCAATCCGCTGCTGCGGCATCGCCGTCCCGGATGAAGGAGACCCAGAGATCATGGATCGATCGCGCAAAACCCGCATCCGTCACCCCCTGGCGTTGCGGCAATGCGCTGATGTCCATGCCGTCGCGATACCAGACGGAGCCCAACTCCGCCCCATGCGGCGCTCCCAATTCATCGGCTTCCAGCGGACCGTACAGATATTTGCGGACCGGGTTGAAACGGGCATGCAGCCTGGCGAAACGGATGGCGGGCAGCTGGAAGACCAGATCGCCGGCAACCGCCCGCCAGATGCCGCGCGGGCTATGGGCCGGCAGGGCGCGGCGATAACGCTCGACGATGCGGGTACCACTGAGACCGCAAGGCAGAACCCGCTCGTGCAGCCGTTCTACGCAGCGCGCAAAATCCATCGTCGGCTGCGCGGTCGCATGGGTGACGTATTCCCCGGTCGTACAGCCGATCATCATCGGCACCGCGGCGGTGCGCCCGGCCCGCGCGGCAGCTTCAGGATGTTCAGGCAGGCTCACCCCGTCGACGACCGGAACGAAGGGAACACCGAGCATCGAGGCCGACCCGTCGCGGGCAAAATCATGCTGTTCATAGGACTGGTTACAGAGATCGCGCTGGATTTCGAGCAGCCGGTGCATGGGCAGGGCCGCGAGCGCGGCATCGTCCGCATTGGCGGCCGCCAGAAACCGGCGCCTCAACTTGTCGGCATCCTCGCGGGATGCGATACCCGTGCTTGCGCCGCTCTGCGGCATGGCGCGGTGGAACAGTCCCCGCGCCCGCGGCATGGCCATCAGCGCGGCAACGGCAAAGCCGCCGGCCGAGCGCCCCGCCAGCGTTACCCGGCGCGGGTCACCGCCAAAAGCGGCAATATTGTCACGCACCCATTCAAGCGCCGCGACAAGATCGAGCAGGCCGCGATTGTCGGGCTTGCCGGCCACATGCAGGAAACCAAGCGCGCCAAGGCGATAATTGACCGTCACCTCGACAATGCCGCTGGCCGCGAAAGCGCCGCTCTGCAGCACCGCTTCATTGGCGGAACCGACCGCATAACCGCCGCCATGAATCCAGAACAGCACCGGCGCCTGGCCGTTCGGGTCGGCAGTGCGGATATTGACCGTCAGAAAATCGTCTCCGAAAGCGAGTTTCGAGGTCGCGGCAGTGCCAACCGGACCATAGGTGGGGATTTGCGGGCAGACGGGGCCAAGCCGGGCCGCATCCCGCACGCCTTGCCATGGCGCGACGGGCTGCGGTGTCTCGAAGCGCCGTTGCGGCGTGACGGGCGCGGCATAGGGCACGCCGAGAAAGGCGTGAATGCCGTTCTCCCGAATGCCCTTGAGTGCGCCGGCGGCGATTTTCACGATCGTCATGTCACAGTACCCTGCGCAGCCCGATCAGTCGCTCGACCGCCACCACAACAACAACGGAAATAAGGATGAGGATGACGGAAAGCGCGGCAATCTGCGGATCGGTGGAATATTCCAGATAGTGATAGATCTCGGTCGGCAGCGTCGAGGATTTGACCGAGACGATGAAGAGCGAGATCGTCGCCTCGTCGAAGGAAATCAGGAAGGCGATGACCGCACCGGCGATGAGGCCCGGCCGGACCAGCGGCAGGGTGATGCGCCACAGCACCATGGCTGGCGATGCGCCGTGAACCCGCGCCGCCTCCTCGATACGGCGATCCACCGCCATCAGGCTCATGGTGATGGTGCGCACGGTATAGGGCGTGGTGATGCCGAGATGCGCAAGGAAAATGCCGGTATAGCTGTCCAGCAGGCCAAGCGGCCCGAGCACGAGCATCACGCCGACGGCAAGCACGATATGCGGCACGAGGAAGGGGGCGAGGATCAGGAAGTTGATCGCGCCCTTGCCGCGGAATTCGTGCCGCGACAGCGCCAGCGACAAAAGCAGCCCGGCAAGGATCGAGACGAAACCGACAAGCAGGCCGATGCCGAGGCTGCGCCAGAAGGCGCTGATGAATTTGGCATTGGCGAAAACCTTGGCATAGGAGCCGAAGGACAGGCTTTCCGGCGGAAAGGCGAGATATTGCCGTGTATCGAAGGAAATGATCAGAACGACGATGATCGGCGCCAGAAGAAACAGATAGAGCAGCGTCAGCAGAAGCGTGTGGGCGAGACGTCCGAATTTTGCGTCCATGGCCGGCCTCACGTCTCGAGCGCGCGCATGGCGCGCTGGTAAATCACGATCACGCTGCCGAACAGCACGAGCAGCAGCACCGAAAGTGCAGCAGCAAGCGGCCAGTTCAACGTCACCGTCGCTTCATTGTAAACCTCCGTACCGATGACGAAGACACGGCCGCCGCCCATCAGGCGCGGCGTGACGAAGGACGAAATCGCCAGAACGAAAACCAGCAGTGCGGCGGTGAGAACGCCGGGCAGCGAAAGCGGCAGCACGATGCGGGTGAAGACCCGCAGTCGGTTGGCGCCCAGCATGGCGGCGGCTTCCTCCAGCTGCGTGTTGAGCCGGCCGAAACCGCTCAGCATGGCGAGGATCGCATAGGGCATCAGGATTTCGATGAGCGCGACGGTCGCACCGAAATAATTATTGGTGAGCCGGATGACCCCGTCCGTCAGCCCGGAGGATTGCAGCGCCGTGTTGATGGCGCCCCTGTCCCCCAGAATGACCATCCAGCCATAGGTACGCACCACCGAGGAAGTGAGAAGCGGCGCGACGGCAAGCGCCGTCAGCACCCCGCGCCATCGGCTCTGGGTGCGGGCGAGGAAAAGCGCGATGGGATAAGAAAGCACGACCGCGAAAATGGCGACATTCACGCCGAGATAAAGCGTGTTCCAGGCAATCTTCCAGTAAAACGGGTCCAACAGCACGGTTCTGTAGGATTCGAGCGTCCAGTCGCCACCGCGAAGGGCGGCCATGGCCGAGGATGCGAATGACGCGCGCACCAGCCAGATGAGCGGCAGGAGAAACGTCGTCAGCAGTGCAATGAGGCCCGGCAACAACAGAAGAAGCAGGACGCCGCGATGCGACGTGCCGCCGCCGGACGCATGGCTTGCCGCCGCCATCAGGCTGCCTCCCCGACAAGCGTCACATCTTCCGGCGCCACCGAAAGCGTCACGCGCTCGCCCCGGACCGGCAGGGCGGCGGCATGGGTGGGCAGATCCGCTTGAAGGCGATGCTCGCCGACACGCACGCTGATCGTCAGCATCTGCCCACGATAGGTAACGTGTTCGACAATACCGGAGAAGATATTGACACCCTCACCAAGCACGAAACGGTGCGGGCGCACGAGAAACCGAGCCCTCTTGCCAAGCGGCGCGACGCCCACAAAATGCAGGAAACCGAGACCCGGGATTTCCGCGCGGCCCGGCGCGACGACATTGCCGGCAAGGAACGAGCCGGCACCGATGAAGGAGGCGACGAAATCGGTTTTCGGCCGGTCGAAAATGTCGCGCGGCGTGCCGATCTGTTCCAGCCGGCCTTCCGACATGACGGCAAGCCGGTCGGCCATGGACAGGGCTTCATCCTGATCATGGGTCACGAAGATGCTGGTGACGCCGGTGCGGTTCTGAATATCGCGGATTTCATCCCGCATCTCATCGCGCAGCTTGGCATCGAGATTGGAGAGCGGCTCATCGAACAAAAGAAGAGCGGGTTCGATGACGAGCGAGCGGGCAATCGCCGCCCGCTGCTGCTGGCCGCCGGAAAGCTGGGAGACGCGCCTTTCGCCGAAACCCGAAAGCTTGACCAGATCGAGCGCCTTTTCCACCCGCTCCTTGCGCTGCGACTTAGCGATGCCGCGCATTTCCAGGCCGAAGGCGATGTTTTCGGCGACATTCATATGCGGAAACAGGGCATAGGCCTGAAACACCATGCCCATATTGCGCCTGTGGACCGGGGTTGCGGAAATATCGCGACCATCCAGCCGGATTTCACCTGCGGTTACCGGGATGAGGCCTGCAATCATGCGCAGGATCGTCGTCTTGCCGCAGCCGGAGGGTCCGAGCAGCGCCAGCATTTCTCCGCGCGGCAGGGAAAGGCTGACGTGATCCACGGAGGGCTTGAGGGCGCCCGGATAGGTCTTCACGAGATTGTCGATCTCGACGTGATGATCGGCCATGACGTCCTCTGCTTCCTGTCTCAATTCGCCGCGATGACCTCGCGGTTGATCCGCTGTATCCACGCCGAATATTTATCCGCCACGAAGCTCCAGTCGAGGGAGGACTGCGCGGCCTGGGCTTCCTTGCTGCCATAGATGCGGGCGGCAACCGGTTCGCTCAGC
This sequence comes from Agrobacterium sp. NPDC089420, assembly GCF_044900305.1. NCBI lineage: Bacteria > Pseudomonadati > Pseudomonadota > Alphaproteobacteria > Hyphomicrobiales > Rhizobiaceae > Agrobacterium > Agrobacterium sp. NPDC089420. The sequence goes on from NZ_JBJDMY010000013.1 coordinate 108,325, forward strand.
GATACCTTGGTGTTGACCGGACCGTAGAAGCTCTTTTCGGCGAAGGTGGCCTGCGCCTCGGCGCTCAGCGCATAGTTGACGAAAAGCTCGGCGGCCTGCTTATTGGCGGACCCCTCGACCAGACCGATCGTGTTCGTCTGGCCGATGGAGCCCTCCTTCGGCAGGGCAATGCCGATCTTGCCGCCCTGCGTGTCGTGCAGATATTGGGCGCGGCCGTTCCAGCAGATGGAAAGATCGACCTCGCCGCTCTGCACCACCGCATAACAATCCGGCGCGGGTTCAAAGGTCGAGACGCTCGGCGCGATCTCCTTCAGGAAATCGATGGCCGGATCGATGGAGGTCTTGTAGTCGCCGCCCTTCAGCTTGGTGAGGATCGGCAGGAGGATGACGCCGCGCGTATCGGAAAGCTTGGCGGCGATCTTGCCCTTGTATTGCGGATCGGCAAGATCGGCCCAGCTTGTCGGCGGCTGCTTCACCGCGTCGGTATTGTAAAGGATGGCGAGATTGTCCTGCGAGAAGGCGACGGCGCGGTCGCCGTCGATGCGCGCCCATTCCGGCTGTTCGGCAAGGTTCGGCACCCTGGCGGCGTCGAGCTTCGTGAACAGCTCTTCCTTGTTCGCCTTGATCGCCACGGAAACGTCGATCAGGGCGACGTCGACCTTCGGCTCGGCGCGCTGAAGGGTGAGAAGCGCCAGCGTTTCGGCCGAATTCTTGCTCTGCTGATAATTCACCTCGATGCCCGGATGTTTGGCCTTGAAGGCGTCGATGATGAATTTCTGATAATTATCCGCAAAGACGCCGGAGAAACCGACGATGTTGACGGTGCCCTTCGTCGCATACTGTGCGAAGACGGTTCCCGAGAGCGACGCGATCCCGGCGGCAACGATGCCGACGAAGAGAGCGGCCCTGCGGCGCTGATGAGCATTTTTCATTTCAGTTGCCTCCGTTTGTTTTTGATATTGTCAATTTGCGGGCCGCCAGGCGGCATCCAGCACACGCAGCCAGTTCTCGCCGAGAAGTTTGAGAACGAGCGTTTCGCTCCAGCCGCGCGCCAGCATGCGGGCGGTGATGTTGGGCACCTCGCCGATGCGCTCGATGCCCTTCGGCTTGGAAATCTTGACGGTCGCGAATTCCGTCAGCGTGCGGGCCGTGCCCTTGTCACGGTTGGCCCAGAGCTGCCAGGGGCCGGGGCGCGGCCGATCCTGCGAGAAATCCGTGCCGATGCCGACATGATCTTCGCCGACGAGATCGATGACATGGGCCATGGCGTCGAGATAATCTTCCACCGTCGCATCGTTTCCGGCGGCAAGGCCCGGCGCAAAAAGGCTGATGCCGATGATGCCGCCCTTTTCCGCGCAGGCCTTGAAGAGTTCATCCGGCTTGTTGCGCTTGACGTCGCGCAGCGCCCGCGGCAGCACATGCGAGATGCAGACCGGCGCTTGCGAGCGGGCGATGACATCCGCCGTGGTTCTGTCGCCGACATGGCTCAAATCGCAGAGCACGCCGACGCGGTTCATCTCCGCCAGCACCTCGCGGCCGAAGCCGGTCAGGCCGCTGTCGTTTTCCTCCAGATAGCCGGCGCCGGAATAATTCTGGGTATTGTAGGTCAGCTGCATGATGCCGACGCCGAGATCCTTGAAGATTTCGACATAATCCAGCTTGTCCTCGAGCGGCGAGGTGTTCTGCCAGCCGATGATGATGCCGGTCCTGTTTTCCGCCTTGGCCGCATGAATATCGGCAACCGTGCGCACCGGGCGGATCAGGTCGTCGTTTTCCCGCAGGAAACGCTTCCATTCGCTGACATAACCGATGCCCTCGCGGAAATTTTCCCAGATCACGCTGGAGACATTGACGGCGGTGAGACCACCGGCGCGCATGTCCTCGAATATCGACCTGCTCCACTGGCAGGTCTGCAGACCGTCGATGACGATGGCCTCGTGATGGAGTTTTGCGGCATCGGTCATACGGATGTCCTCACTGCGGATGATGAAATTTGATGTTTCAGGGCAGCGAGCGCGCGGCTTGCAAATTCCAGCCGGTCCTGCCCCCAGAAGAGTTCGCCATTCACCACATAGGTCGGGGTGCCGAAAATGCCGAGACGTTCGGCTTCGGCGAGATTTCCCTGCCATTCCGCCACGATGTCTTGCCGTTGCGGATCGCGCACGAGGGCCGCACCTTCCGAGCCGAGAACCGCCTGCGCGATGGCGCGGAGCGTCTCGAGATCGGCTATGTCGCGCTCCTCGCTCCACAATGCCCGCTGGATGGCGAAGGACAGGCCGATCGCATCGAGCCCGGCCTTCTGCGCAGCGATGATGAGCTGGGCGGCGCGTTCGATGGTGGCGCAGGGATAAAATTTCGGCGTCAGGTTGAGCGGCATGTCGAGATATCGACGCCACCGGTCCAGTTCCACGGCATGATAGCGCTGCCGCGCATCCGGGCGGCTGCGCAGCGGAATGCCGCCATTGGCCTCGATGATGCGGATGGGGCGCAGCACGATTGCGGCGCCATGTGTGCGGGCGACGTCCACGGCCCGCGGCGCGCCGAAATAGGCCCATGGTGAGGAAATGCCGTAAAATATCTCCAGTTTCAGCGCCGCTTCAGCCATTGGCATGCTCCTTGCTCTCGTCCTGCGCGTCCGCATCGCGCCATTCCTCGCCGGTGATTTCAGCAGCGTCATGGGTCATGAAAGTCTCGAAATGACGGGCGCGGTCTTCGACGAAGAGAGACCGCGCGATGCCCTGCGCCAGCCGCTCCGCCCCCGGGCTGATGGCCGGAATGCCGCTGGTGATTTTTCCGTGCGACGGCACGGCCGGATAGGCGAAACAATGGATGCGGGAAATCGCCGCCGCCTCGGTGGCCGGCAGACCCGGTTTCGGCAGGAATTCAAAGGCCGGACCGAGATAGGGATAGGCGCCGAGCGCTGCGTTATCCTGTCCCGCGGGCGGCTGGTAGGCGTCGCGCCAGAGCAGGACACGCTCGCTCAGGGCCGCAAATTCCGGCCGCCGGGCAAAATCGACATCGAAGCCGGTGGCAAATATTACCAGATCGGCGGGATAACGCCCCTTCGGGGTTTCGATCTCCACCGCATCGCCCGCCTCGCTCAGGCTGAGAACCGGGCTGCCGAGATGGAAGAAGGCATTGTCGTGGCGCGAGACCCGCAGCACGCTGTGGCGCGGCGGCGGGATTTGCGTCCGCTCCGCCTCGACCATGAAATTCCAGCGATCCGCATCCGGCAGGCCGACATAACCGTGGGTCATGCCGAGGCTCGCGACACCGCCGAATTTTTCAACGCGGGGAATATCCGGCCTGCGGATGAAGAGATCGACCCGGGCCGCCCCCGCCTCGAGTGCGGCTGCCGCATTATCCATTGCCGAGGCGCCGGCGCCGACCACCGCGACACGCCTTCCCCGCAGCGCCGCCACATCGAACACGTCGCCGCTGTGACGCACGAAGCGGGCGGCAACCGTTTTCGCCACTTCCGGCAGGCGCGGCGCGCCGAGACCGTCGAGCCCCGTCGCCAGGATGACCCGGCGCGCAAGAAGTCCGACGGCACCTTCCGGCCCCTGAACATCGAGGGAAAGCAGGCCGTCCTCACCGAGCGAAAGCGCGGTCAGGGCCGTATCGTTGCTGACCGGCAGCGCCAGTATCTGGCGATACCACACCATATAGGCCATCCACGTTTCACGCGGAATAAGCTCCATATCGTCGTAGGCGCCGGCACCGAACTGCGCCTCGAACCACGCCCGGAAAGTCAGGGACGGAACGCCAAGCGCCGGACCGGCAAGCTCCTTGCGGGTGCGCAATGTTTCCATGCGCGCGCTCGTCACCCAGGGGCCTTCGTGCCCGGCCGGCACCCTGTCGAAAGCCCGGATATTGTCTATTCCGGCAAATGAAAGAGCGGCAAGCGCGGTCAGCCCGCAAAGCCCCGCACCGATGACGGCGACATCCAGCACCTCGGCGCCATGAAGATGCGTGCGCGGCACCCACGGCTTCGCCGGGCGCTCGAGCAGGCAAAGCTCCCGCGCAAGCCTCGCCTCCAGCCCCGCTAGGCCGCCGGCATCGACCGGAACGACGTCGATTTTGCGATTTTCCATCATGTTATTTCTGAATTAATAGGCGTTAAAAATTCTATTTAAGCATCATAAGAAACACAGAAGCGGCCACACGGGAAGCAAAATTCTTCTAATCATTTCCGCTTTTCAGCAAATTTTGGCGCGTGCTGCGGCAAGTACCGACCCGACCACGGTTTCTGGCGATCCACAAGTCCGATGCAACGCCGGCAGCGATGACGGGATCATCGTCAGACGAGGAGTTTCGGGAAAAATCTTTCGGTTTGGAAATCATAATCGGAATAGTCTTTGCCGCGCCGATCTCGCGGCGGGGATATCGTCGCGACGAAGATCGGCCGCCAGCGCTTTTTCACAAGCGTCGCAGGCCAAGCCGCGCGGCCGAGAGACATCCACAGGAGAGTGAGATCCAATGGCAAAAGACCGAAAACTGCATCTTGGCGCCTTCATGCGGCCCGTCAGTCTCCATACGGGTGCATGGCGTTATCCGGGCGCCCTGCCGGACGCAAACTTCAATTTCGCCCATCTGGCGCGCTTCGCGCAACAGCTCGAAGCCGCGAAATTCGATGCGTTCTTCATGGCCGATCATCTGGCGGTGCTGAACATGCCGACGGAGGCGCTGCGCCGCAGCCATACCGTGACGTCCTTCGAGCCTTTCACCCTGCTTTCGGCGCTGGCCGCCGTTACCTCGCGCATCGGCCTGGTCGCCACCGCCTCCACCACATTCGACGAGCCCTACCACGTCGCGCGGCGCTTCGCGTCGCTCGACCATCTCAGCAACGGCCGCGCCGGATGGAACATCGTCACCACCTCAAACCCGGATGCGGCACGGAATTTCGGCCGCGATGAGCAGCCCGACCATGCCGAGCGTTATGGCCGTGCACGGGAATTCTACGATGTCGTCACCGGCCTGTGGGATTCCTTTGCGGATGAGGCCTTTATCCGCGACGTAGACAGCGGGCTGTTTTTCGATCCTGAAAAAATGCACGTGCTCCATCACAAAGGTCCGGAATTTTCCGTGCGCGGGCCGCTCAATATCGCGCGTCCGGTGCAGGGCTGGCCGGTCATCGTTCAGGCCGGCGCATCGGAACCGGGACGCCAGCTTGCCGCCGAAACCGCCGAGGTCGTTTTTGCGGCAACGCCCACCCTGGCGGCGGGCAAGGCTTTTTACAAGGACGTCAAGGACCGGACCGTCGCCGCAGGCCGTTCCCGTGACGGGATCGTCATCCTGCCGGGCGCTTTCGTTCTGGTCGGCGATACGGTGGAGGAAGCAAAGGCCAAACGCGCCAGGCTCGACAGTCTCGTCCACTATGACAGTGCGATCGCATCGCTCTCGATCGCGCTCGGCCACGATGTTTCAAGCTTCGATCCCGATGCACCGCTGCCCGATATTCCGGAAAGCAATGCAAGCAAATCCAGCCGTGAAAGGGTCATTGAACTGGGCAGAAGCGAGGCCCTCACCGTGCGCCAGCTTGCGCAGCGGCTGGGAGGCTATGCCGGTCTCGCTTTCGTCGGCACGCCCAAGACTATCGCCGATGAAATGGAGCAATGGCTTCATGAAGACGGTTCGGACGGCTTCAACGTCACCTTCCCTTTCCTGCCGGCCGGGCTTGACGACTTCACGACGCAGGTGGTGCCGGAACTGCAAAGACGCGGGCTGTTCCGAAAGGACTATGAAGGACCGACATTACGCGACCATCTCGGCCTGCAACGTCCGGTCAATCGGTTTTTCCCTGAATAACGCGCCTTCGCGCCGATCCCGCCGTCGGTAGGGAGATTTTCCACACCCGCCATGAAGTTTGGCATGGGGTTCCAGAACGGCGGATTGACCTCAAAAATCACCGCCCTTACCCTTTATGTACATAAAATACATAAATTAGGTGAATTAATATGAGAGCTGAACATTCCCGCCGCCGAATTCTCAAACTCGGCATTGCCGGCATGCTCGCGGCGCCGCTTGCGGCCGGCAATGCGCTGGCCCAGGGCTCACCGGAGTTTCCGGCGGAACTGAAGCTGGACTGGGGGTTCTACTCCTCCCACACGCTGCTGATAAAGAACAAGGGCTGGCTTGAGGACGCCTTCAAGGAAGTCGGCACCAAAATCACCTGGGTCCAATCCCGCGGCAGCAACAATTCGCTGGAGTTCCTGAAGGTCGGGTCAACCGATTTTGCCGGTTCGGCGGCCCTGTCAGCCTTTCTCGCCCGCGCCAACGGCGTGCCACTGAAGGTCATTTACGTGGCAAGCTGGGGCGGCTCCTCCATCATCCAGGTCCGCCCGGATTCGCCGGTGAAGACGGTTGCCGATCTCAAGGGTAAAACCATTGCCGTCACCAAGGGCACCGCGCCCTATTTCACCCTTGTCCGTGCCCTTGCCCAGAACAAGCTGTCGATCGATGATCTCAAGGTTGTGAACCTGCAGCATCCGGAAGGTTTCAACGCCCTTCAGCAGGGTCAGGTGGATGCCTGGGTCGGTATCGACCCGCACACGTCCCAGGCCGAGCTTGCCGGCGACAGGGCGATCTTCGACGAACGCAGCTGGCGCGACGGCAGCGTCTTCAGCGTTTCGGAGGAGTTTCTGGCGAAATATCCCAAGGCGGTCGAGCGGCTTCTCGGCGTGTGGGTACAGACACAGAAATGGATCCGCGAGAACAACGGCGAATTCATCGATTTCGTCACCAAGGTCACGGGCAACGATCCGAAGATCACCGAGCTCACCATCAACAAGCGCGACTGGAAAGACCCGGTTCCGGGCGAGGAGCTGCTGAACTCGATCCGTATCGTTACCCCGCTGCTCGGCGACGACGTTCTGCGCCCGGGCGTCAATGTCGACAATGTTCTTTCGTCGCTGATCGATCCCGCACCCGCGAAAAAGGCACTTGGCGCATGAATTCCCATCCGCGCGAATTTCAGCGCGTGAAACAGACGGAAAAACAGCTCCCTTCCCGATTGCCGGCGGCGCAAAGGGTGGGGAACTTCTTCGGGCGGTTCGACCTGCGCGGCGCGATCGTGCCGGTCGGCTCGCTGCTGCTGCTTGAGTTTTTTGTCCGCATGGGCTGGGTCAGCCCCTATGTGCTGCCGCCGCCGTCGGAGCTTTACGATACGTTCCTGCGGCTCGCCGAGGGGCCATTATGGACGAATGTCGCAGCCAGCACGGCCCGCGTTTTCATCGGCTTCGTCATCGGTTCTCTGCTTGCGGTCGTCATCGGTTCGCTGGTCGGGCTGGTGATTGCCGCCGAGCGTTATCTCGAGCCGACATTTCAGGCGCTGCGGGCGGTTCCGAGCCTTGCATGGGTGCCGCTGCTGATGATCTGGTTCGGCATCGGCGAAACCTCCAAAATCGTCCTCATCGCCAAGAGCGCGTTTTTTCCGGTCTATCTCAACCTCTTCTCCGGCATTCGCAATGTCGACCGCAAGCTGGTGGAAGTGGGGGAAATGTATCGCCAGCCCTTGCCGGTGCTGGTGTGGCGGATCTTCATTCCCGCATCCCTGCCGCATCTGTTCACCGGCCTGCGTTACGGGCTGTCGCTGGCCTGGCTGAGCGTCGTTGCCGCCGAGCTTCTGGCCGCTTCGGAGGGCATCGGCTACATGCTTTCCGACGGGCGGGAACTGTCGCGGCCCGATCTGGTGATGATCGCCATCATCTGCCTGGCGGTACTCGGCAAGATTTCCGACAGCCTGTTCAAGATCGTTGAAGATCGCTGCCTGCGCTGGCGCGACACCTACCCCCTGCAGCAAGGAGGGCGGCTGCGATGAGTCTGCTTCACGTGGATGTACGCGAAAAAGCCTTCGGCGACACCGTGATCCTGCAGGATATCCACTTGGCGCTCGGCGATGGCGAGGCGGCGGTTCTTCTCGGACCCAGCGGTTGCGGAAAGAGCACCCTGCTGCGCATCGCCGCCGGTCTCGACCGGCATTTCACCGGCACGGTCAAGATCAGCCAGGCGGAAGAGGACGGTGCGGCGGCTACGCCGCCGATCGCTTTCGTCTTTCAGGAACCGCGCCTGATGCCCTGGCTGACGGTTGCCGAAAACATCGGTTACGCCGCCGGGAAAAAATATGACACGCAGCGGGTGCGGGAGCTGATCGATGATGTCGGCCTGAGCGGCCATGGCGATGCGCTGCCCAAAGCCCTGTCCGGCGGCATGGCCCAGCGCGTCGCCATTGCAAGGGCGCTTTATACCCGGCCGCGCATATTGCTGCTCGACGAACCCTTCAGCGCGGTGGACGCGTTCACCCGCATGAAGTTGCAGGACCTCGTTCTCAAGCTCGTCGAACAGCGAGGCATCTCCTTCCTGCTCGTCACCCACGATATCGATGAAGCGCTCTATCTGGGTGACCGGATCTACATGATGGGCGCCCAAGACGGGCGCATCCAGCAACGGATGGAAGTGGACATGCCACGCCCGCGCGACCGCCGGTCACCGCACCTTGCCAGCCTCAAGAACGAGGTGCTGACCGCCCTGCACAACGCCCACATCATCTGAAAACCTCACCCCTTCACCCCGGAGGAAATCATGATCGCCTCCGTTACCCGCCGCTGGAAGACGACATAGGCGATGATGACCGGCAAAGCCGCCAGCATGGCGACGGCCATCAGCCGCGCATAGGCGACACCGAAGGCGTCGTTGACCTGGGTGATGCCGACCGGGATCGTCATCATGTTTTCGGAAGTGACCACGAGGAAAGGCCAGAAGAAGGCGTTCCACACCGAAATGAACGTCACGATCGCCATGGCGGTCGTGATGCCCCAGTTGAGCGGCAGATAGACCTTAAACAGGATCGTGTATTCGCCGCCGCCATCCAGCACCACGGCCTCGCGCATCTCCTTCGGCACGCTGTCGAAAAACTGCTTGTAGACGATGATGACGATGGGCGTGATGAGCTGCGGCAGGATGATGCCCGCCCAGGTGTTGATGAGGTTGAGGTTCTTCATCAAGATGAACTGGGTGACGACGAGCGTCTGCGCCGGCACCATGAAACTCGCCAGCACGATACCATAGAGCAGGCGCCGGCCGGGGAAACGGATCTGCGACAGCGCATAGGCGCACAACATCGAAATGAACAGCACGGAAACCGTGACGATGACGGCTGTGCCGATGGAATTCACATACCATGTCATCAGCCGGGTATTGAAGATGGCATTCATGTAAGCGCCCAGCTGGAACTCGTCCGGCAAGAGCGACGTGTTGCCGGCGACATTCTCATCGGAACGAAGCGAGGTGATGAAACTCCAGTAGAGCGGAAAAATCCACACCAGCGCCGCCGCAAAGGTCAGCAGGGTCAGGACGATGTTCTCGAGTTTTCTGGCGGGGCTCATGAATTCCTCCGGATGCGCAGCAGCTGGAACTGGAGAACGGAAACGATGACGATCAACAGGAAGAGCACGGTCGCCACGGCGGAGGCATAACCGCCATGGTTCATCTGGAAGGCTTCGCGATAGACTTTCAGAAGGAGGACGAAGCTGGAATTGAAGGGGCCGCCGCCGCTCAACAGGTAGATCTGGTCGAAAATCTTCAGCTGCAGGATCAATTGCAGCGTCAGGACAAGAGCCGTGACCGGCCAGAGCAGCGGCCAGGTGACGCGGCGGAAGCGCTGCCAGGTCGTGGCACCATCCAGCGCTGCGGCCTCGTAAAGCTCGGCCGGGATATTGCGCAGGCCGGCGATGAACAGCAGCACGTTAAAGCCGTTCGTCCACCAGATGGTGACGACGGCAACCATCGGCATCACCCAATAGGGGTTCTTGAAAACGGCGACCGGCTTGCCGGCCAGCAGCGAAATGACCGGCTGCAGAACGCCGAACTGCAGATCGAGCATCCAGGCCCAGATTTCCGTCACCACCGAGACAGGCAGGACATAAGGCAGGAAAAACAGGCTCATGGCGATTGTCTGCCCGATGCCCGACAGCCGGCTGACGGCGAGCGCGATCGTCAGCGCGATGATGGTTGTCGGCACCACGGTCAGGAGGACGAAATAACCATTGTTCCTGAGCGAGGTGACGAACAGCCGGTCGCCCAGCAGTTTCGCGTAGTTTTCCAGACCGACCCAGTTACCGTCGCCGATCAGCGGCGCATCCGTGAAGCTGATGCGTACCATCTCGACCAGCGGATAAAGGAAGAAGGTGGCGAAGACGACGATGAACGGCGTCACCATCGACAGCGCGATCAGCGACTTTTTCCGCCGGTTTTCAATCATTGCCATGAAATGCCTCCGGGCCTGTGCGCATTGCACCGTGCCCTCCGGCCACCAGGGACCGAAGGGCGGGCGTGGATTACTTGAGCTTGCCCTGAAGCTCGGACTGGATCTGCTCGACGGCCTCCGCACTGCCCACATAACCCTGGATGGCCGGTGCGATGACATTGAGCGCCGCGTCATAGGCCGGAGAGGCGACCCCGGTAATCGTGGTCTTCGGGTCAAACACCGCCGCCTCCGCCAGCGAGGCATAGGTAGCGTTCGGCTGCATTTCCTTGTATTCGGCGCTTTCGGTGATCGACTTATAGGCGGGAATATGCCCGGCATCGGCCCAGCTGATGGCGTGTTTTTCCATCCAGCCGATCACCGTCATGACGGCGGCGCGTTTTTCGCCGGAAACCGTCTTGTCGCCTTCATTGGGGATGGCGAAAGCATGGGAATCCGCCCAGGTGGCGCGCTTGCCCATCAAAGGCGGCACTTCCACGGCGCTCCATTTGAAACCGAGCTTGCCGTTCTTTTCCAGATCTTTGTAGGTCGGCACTTCCCAGACGCCGTTCAGCTGGAACGCGGATTTGCCGGCGGAAAACAGCGCCACCGAGGCCTCATATTCCGCCTGTTCCGGCGCCCAGCCATTTTCCCGCCACCGGGACAACGTGTCGATGGCCTTCGCCGCCTTTTCGGCATTGTCGCCGGCGAGAACCTCCTTGCCGGTGACGAGTTCGCCGCCCTGCTGCGACAGCAGCGTGTAGAACACGCGCCACACCCCGCCCTCGCCGCCCGACTGATAGGTGATCGGTGTCTGGACGCCATTCTCCTTCGCCCACGCCAGCGCCTTTTCGAAATCCTCGATCGTCTCGATGCCCGTCAGCTTGCCTTCGGCATCGAGATAGGGAGAGCCTTTCAGAAGATCGGCGTTGTAATAAAGGACAAGCGCGTGAATATCGAACGGCACGGCATAAAGCTTGCCATCCTGCGTGGCCGCATCCACCGGCGCGCTGAAGAAGTCTTCGGTCTTCAGCCCGGCATCCTCCAGATCCTTCGCGGTGATTTCGCTCAGCACCTTTTCTTCAAGACCGAGCGGCGCGCGCGACAGGTGATAGGTCATGATGTCCGGCCCGGCCCCCACGGCGGAGGCCGTGCGCACCTTGGTATAAAAGGGAACGCCCCATTCCAGCGTCGTGCCCTTGATCTGGATATCGGGATGTTCCTTGTTAAAGGCCTCGATCAGCGCTTTCATGCGCACGCCGTCGCCACCGGCCAGAAAGTCCCACCAGATGATATCCTGCCTTGCAAGCGCCGGCATGGCGGTCAAACCCAGAACCGTGCCGATAAGCAATGTCTTGATCAGTCGCATCATTATTCCTCCCGTTTCTTGAAACACCCCGTCAGGGGATGGTTTGCTGCATCGAAAGGCGCCTCCTCGCGCCTATCGCAACCTTTTGCCGTCGCTGTCGAAAACCAGGATCCTGTCGGGCGCGGCGGCAAGCGACACGGACCGGCCGTCCAGCTGCTCGCGGGAGCCCTGCCGCTGCACCACAAGCTCCTTTCCCGCCCGGGTGCGGGTATAGAGGTAAGACAGATCGCCAAGTTCCTCGGCCACCTCGACAATGACCGGCAAGGCGCCCTCATCCGTGATGGCCAGATGTTCCGGCCTGATGCCGATTTCGAGCCGCTGGCCGGGCGACACCGGCTGCGACAGCAGCACGTCGAGAGGCCGCTCGCCGCCTTCGAGCGCCAGCGTCACCCGGCCGTCGCGCTGCTCCACCACAGCAGCCTGCAGGAAGTTCATTGCCGGCGATCCGATAAAGCCCGCGACGAAACGATTGTCGGGATCGTCATAAAGCGTCAGCGGTGCGCCCGCCTGCTGCACGATGCCGCCCTTCAGAACGAAAATCCTGTCGGCAAGCGTCATCGCCTCCACCTGGTCATGCGTGACATAGATCATGGTCGCGCCGAGCTTGCGGTGCAGCCGCGTCAGTTCCAGCCGCATCTGTACGCGCAGCTCGGCGTCCAGATTGGACAGGGGTTCATCGAACAGGAACACCTTCGGCTGCCGCACGATGGCGCGGCCGATGGCCACGCGCTGCCTCTGGCCGCCCGAAAGCTGGGAGGGCCTTTTGTGCAGATGTTCGTCAAGCTGGAGGATGCGGGCAGCCTCACCCACCCTCTCCGTCACCTCCGCCTTCGGCCGGCGGGCAAGCCGCAGGCTGAAGGCCATGTTCTCGAACACCGTCAGATGCGGATAGAGCGCATAATTCTGGAAGACCATGGCAACGCCGCGATCCGCCGGCTCGACCGCGGTAACGTCGCGGTCGTCTATGGCGATGCGCCCGCCGCTGGTTTCCTCAAGGCCGGCGATCATGCGCAAGAGGGTGGATTTTCCGCAGCCGGAAGGCCCCACGAACACCGCGAAGCTGCCGGCCGGGATTTCCATCGACACATCCCGGAGCGCCGTAAACGAACCGAAGGACTTGGCGATATTGTTGAGACGGACGCCCATCACCGCCTCACTGAACCTTCAGGCGCAGCACATGATAGGACAGCGCCGGCACCGAGCCTTTGAGCGCCCCATCCTCGACGGCGACGCCGCTGCCCGGCACCGGCACGACGCGGTCGGGCTGGTCGGGGCCGTTTCCGACCCGCAGGTCATATCCCGCCATGGCAAGATGCAGGCTGAGCGCGGCGGATGAAAATCCGGTGAGGCTGACATCAATCTGCGCCGCCTCGGTGAGATGGCGGTTGAGGACGAACAGCGTCACCACGCCTTCCTCCTCGCTGAAGACACCGGCGACATCGAGATATTTGACGTCATCGGCCGCGTTGCAATCGTAGGTCGGGCAATCGACCGCGACGTTCAGCGCGACGCCGCGACCATAAAGCGAGGCGAACTGATAGGGGTAATAGATCGTCTGACGCCAGGCCGGCCCGTTCTTTTCCGCCCGGATGGGGGCGATGACGTTGACGAGCTGGGCGATGCAGGCGATGCGCACCCGGTCCGAGCGGCGAATGAATTCATTGAGCAGACCGGCAACAAAAAGCGCATCCTCGAAATTATACGTCTCTTCCAGCAGGGCCGGCGCTTCCGGCCAGTCCCAGCTCTTGATGCGTTTGCTGTCGTCTTCGCGGATGTGATACCAGACATTCCATTCGTCGAAGCAGATGGACACCTCATTTTTGGCGCGCTTCTTGGCCTTCACATAATCGATGACGCCGGCAATCGTCTGGATATAACGACCGGTCTCTTCGATCTTGCCGAAATAATTCAGCGTGTCGCGGCTGTTATTGCCGAAATATTTGTGCAGCGAGATATGATCGACATTCTCGTAGCATTCTTCCAGCACCTCGCGTTCCCATTCGGGATAGGTCGGCATGCCGTCATTTGAACTGCCGCAGACGATCGCTTCGATTGTCGGGTCGAAGCCCTTGAAAGCCTTGGCGGTTTCATTGGCCAACCGGCCATATTCCACCGCCGTCTTGTGGCCGATCTGCCAGGGGCCGTCCATCTCGTTGCCGAGGCACCACATCTTCACGCCGTGGGGTTTCTCGGCGCCGTGGCTGCGGCGAAGATCGCTGAGCTCGGTGCCGCCGGGGAAATTCACATATTCGAGGAAGTTGCGGGCATCATCCAGACCGCGGGAGCCGAGATTGACGGCCAGCATCATCTCGATGCCAGCCATCGACGCCCAGTCGGCAAACTCATTGATACCGATCTGGTTGGTTTCCTTGGAGCGCCAGGCGAGGTCAAGACGGATAGGCCGCTTGTCGCGCGGGCCGATGCCGTCTTCCCAACGATAGGCCGAAACGAAATTGCCGCCGGGATAACGGATGGCGGGAATTTTCAGGTCCTGCACGAATTTCAGGACATCCCTGCGAAAGCCGTTCTCATCCGCCTGCGGATGGCCGGGCTCATAAATCCCGCCATAGATCGCACGCCCCATATGTTCGATGAAGGCGGAATATAGGCGATCGTCGATACGCCCAATCCGGAAGTCCCGGTGGACTGAAACCCGCGCTTTCATAGGCTCTCCTCCCTGCGCATTTATATCTTAAAATATGATATGAACCATATTTGATAATATAGTTGCCGAGGGAATCGGCGCCTGTCAACCGCGAAAATCATACTTTTAAAATTTGAAAGCTCAGTCTGCCGTGCGCAGCCGCAGGACGATGTCCTGATCGTAATTTCCGAAACCCCGACCGAAGATATTCAGCCCGCCCGGATGTTTCGCATCGGCCTTGACCTCGATGCGCAGGCGGATGGAACGATGGCTGATGAGATCGATATCAGCCAGCGTCACATCCGAAATACGGGTGCCATCGACATAGGTCCCCTGCGCAGTGATGCGCCAGGTTTTGAGCATGCCATATTGAGAACCGGAAAGTTTCCACCAATCGGGCGTAAACACCCCCCGCTTGTCGCCGAAGTCGCCCGGCGAGGTCCATACGCCGATTTCCCTGCCATTGACGGAAAGGGTGATGTCCGATGGCCAGTTGCTGTGCGTTCCCGGCACCTCGGAACTGACCTCCATCGAAAACTCGATTTCCTCGACGTTTCGGCCCTGAATCTTGGCATTATTGGGGAATTGATATTCCACAAAGCCGGATGTCAACCACAGTAGCGCCGTCTTCATGCGGTCAGGATCCATGAAGGTATCGGGCACATCCAGAAGCCCGATTATGCCCTCCGGCGAACAGATACCGCAGGGTGCCGTTACCGAACTCTGGGTATAAAGACCAAGCGGCATGGCCACCGCTATATAGTTGGAAGCCGCCGGCGTCTCGGGTTTGCGGAAGGAAACGATGAGTTCGTCGCAGGTGGCGAAGCAGATTTTCTGGCTGCCCTTGCGCGCCTTGCGCGTCTCGGTTCGCAACAGCCCCGCCTCTTCAAGAACGGCAACGCCGGCAGAAACGGTGGACTGGGGCAGATCCAGCCGCTGCGCGATCTCGTTGACGTTGAGGCCGCTCGCCTCATGCAGCAGCTTCAATATCTGTACGCGGATCAGCGACGCAGCCGCTTTCAGCACATCGAATTCTTTTTCAGCATCAACGAGGAGGAAATTGGGCGCCATTCTCTAATCTTCAGATTTATCGATCCAGATCAGGATTTCTGGCTTAAATGCCCCACACTTGTCCAGTGTTGTTTATCGCGCAGGCCTATCTGCCGGTGAAAGACCTGAAAAGGCACCGCCACGCGCCTTCGACGCAACGTGGCGGTGCCCGCTTTGTCGTCAACCGCGCTTGCGCAGGGTCCGCGTGCCGGTGTCGACAAGATTCTGCGCCGCCTCATCGACGCTGGCGCGACCGAAGGCGAGCGAATCGGCGATAGGACGCATCACGCCGCGATCGAATTCGTTGGCGCCGATGGGGGCGGGTTCGGGATAGGGATCGAGCTTGCCGGACAGACCCTCGATATAATCCACCGTCTTGCGTTCGGTCTCGTTGAGGCTTGGCAACACTGCCTCGCGCACCTTCTTTGCCGGCGGCACGCCGCGTTCGACGCCCAGCACCTTGCCGGCTTCGAGGTCGTTGACGAAGAAGTTGATGAACTTTGCCGCCGCTTCCGGATTGGCGGCGGTGGAGGAAATGCACCAGATGAGCCCCGGCCGGTAATAATGCCCGGTCGGCTTGCCCGCCCCCTCACCCGGCAGCATGCCGATGGAAAGAGTCTTCTTGTTCAGCGCCTGATACCCCACAAGCTGATTGGAATAGGCAAAACCGATGGCGGAATTGCCAAGCGTCAAGGCGTTGGATTCAATGGTATTGTCATCGCGCGTCTGGATATCGGCGGAAACGCAGAGCTTGTCCTCGCGCAGCTTCTCCCAATAGGCGAACCATTCCTTCGCATCTTCCTTGTTGAAACCGATGGTGCCATCCTGAAACAGCAGCTTGCCGCGCTGGCGAAGCCAGACGTCGAAGACGTAATGATAACGCGCGCCATAAGGGATGGCCCAGTAATTGCGCCGCGCCGGGCCGTTCTTCTTGAAGTCACGGGCCAGTTCCGCAAGCGCCGTCCAGGTGATCTGCCCTTCCGGAATGGAGACTCCCGCCTCCTTCAGCGTCTCGGCATCATACATCATGCAGAAGGAATTAAGCCCGAGACCAACGCCGTAAAGCTTGCCGTCAATGCGGCAAAGATCGATCTCGCTCTTGCCGAAGCTGGAAAGATCAAGCGACGAACCAACAAACCGGTCCAGCTCCATGCAGGCGCCGCGGCCGGAATAATCGGCGATGGTGGATGGTTCGAGCTGGAAGATATCGGCGACATTGCGTCCGGCCATCGAGGTCGCCAGCTTGGTCCAGTAATCGGAGCCGGCGATCATTTCGCCGCTGACCACCGTTTGCGGATCCGCCTTCTGATAAAGGGCAATCACCTCGTTGGTGCGCCTGTTGCGATCCGCCGACCCCCACCATACGCAACGAAGCCGGGTCTCGGCCGCCGCCGCGCGGAAGCCAACCGCCGCAACCCCAAGACCGGTCAAGGCCGCCGTCACCAGAAATCCACGTCTGTCGATAGTTTGCATCTGCTCCTCCCGCGTTTTGCAAATTTTCCGCCGATTACTTAATTCTTGCAAATTTTCTGTATTTGCAATATTTGCATCATAATAGATTTTTTTGCAAGCGCAGGAGACGACATGAACGATACGCCCGACATCAGCCGCCCGCGCCAGTCGGATATCGCCCAGCGGGCCGGCGTCTCCATCAGCACCGTTTCGCGCGTCCTCGCCGGGGAAAAGGGCATCAGCGCCTCGATCCAGACCAAGGTTCTGGGGGTGGCGGCGGAACTGGGCTATCCGCTGCGGCCTGCCGGCAACCAGACCGGCGGCGTTCCGCTGGAAGGCAAAAAGGTCCTCGCCCTCATGTCCGCCGAGCGGGCGACCGGGGATATCGGCGCTTTTTATCACGACATTTTCGACATGCTGCGCAGCCTCGCGCAGACGGACGGGTTCGAACTCGATATCCGGCTGCTGCACCAGAAGCAGGTGGATGACGCCCTGACGCAGCGGGTCTGCGAAGCCGACGGCCTTCTTGCCATCGGTCTCGACCCGGAAGACGAGATCATTCACCGCATCACCCAGGGCGTGCTGCAGCCGGTCCTGGTCAACAGCGCCGATCCCTCGATGATGCTGGATTGCGTTTCACCTTCCAATTTTTACGGCGGCGCGCTGGCGGCGCGGCGGCTTCTGGAACTCGGACACCGCAAGGTCGCCTATATCGGCCCGCAGCACCGCCATACCATACGCGAGCGCATGCGCGGCTTCCGGCACGCGATCCTCGATGAAGAGAGAACCACCTATGACGAATTCCTGCTCTCCACCGTGGATAGCGGCTTCGGACAGGCGGGCGACGCGGTTCGCCAGCTGCTGGCCAGGAACCCCGACCTCACCGGCATTTTCTGCATGAACGATGCGATTGCGCTCGGCGCGCTGGGAGCGGCACAGGAACTTGGTCTTGCAGTGCCGGACGATCTTTCCATCATCGGTTTCGACGACCTGCCCTTTGCCGAATTGTCCACCCCTCGGCTCAGCACCATCCGCGTCGACCGCCGCGAGATCGCGCGCGAGGCAGTGGAACTGATGCGCCGCCGGATGACGGAACCTTCCGCCAATGCCAGGCAGGTGCAGCTGGGCGTGCAGCTGGTGGAGGGACAGACCGCCGGACAGGCAAAAAAGGCGACGCGTCATGCATGATGCGGCAAAAAATGATCCGATGACCCGTTTCAACCCCTTATACGGCAATCCGTTCAAGACCCGCGCCGATGTGCGGCGGGCGCTGGATGACAGTTTCGCGCCGCTTCTTCCCTATTTTTCGCAGGGCGGCGCCAGGGTAACGCTCAGCGGCACTGCCGCGCATTTCGACCGGGCGGCGGCCGATCTGGAGGGATTTGCCCGGCCGCTCTGGGGCATCGCACCGCTGGCGCTCAGCGGCGACCGCTTTGATCATTGGCCGCTTCTGGCGAAAGGCATCGCCAATGGCACCGATCCCGGCCATCCCGATTATTGGGGCGACGTGCGCCAGAAGGACCAGCGGCTGGTGGAACTTGCCGCCCTTGGCTTTGCGCTGCGGCTTGCACCGCAACATCTGTGGGAGCCGCTGTCCGACGCGCAGAAGAACAATGTCAGCCGCTATCTCCTGACGGCGCGCGAACGCAATTACGCCGATAATAACTGGAAATTTTTCCGGGTGATGGTCGACATGGCGCTCGATCATCTCGGCATCGATTTCGACCGCAGCCTGACGGAAACATTCAAGGCGGAGCTGGACGGTTTCTACATCGCCGACGGCTGGTATCGTGACGGCGATTATCGCCGCATCGACCATTATATCGCCTTCGCCATGCATTTTTACGGCCTGATCTACGCTAAACTCAGCAAGCCGGGCGATATCCATGCCGAACGTTACCGCGAACGCGCCCGCCTGTTTGCCGGCGATTTCGCCAGCTGGTTCGACGATGATGGCGGCGCTCTGGCCTTCGGCCGCTCCATGACCTATCGTTTCGCCTGCGGCGGCTTCTGGGCAGGCCTTGCCTTTGCCGATGAGGAAGCCCTGCCCTGGGGCGAGATCAAGGGGCTTTATCTGCAGCATCTGCGCTGGTGGGCACAAAAGCCGATTGCAGACCGCGACGGCGTTCTTTCGATCGGTTACGCCTATCCGCAGCTGACCATGTCGGAAAGCTACAATTCGGCCGGTTCGCCCTATTGGGCCTTCAAGGCCTTCCTGCCGCTCGCTCTGCCCGAAAGCCATCCTTTCTGGCAGGCGGATGAAAAACTGCCCGAAACGACCTCAAATCCCCGCCCGCTCATTCATCCCGGCATGGTGATGATGCGGGCAAAGGGCAACGTCACCGCGCTTTCCAGCGGGCAGGAAAACCTTTCCATGCGCGGCGGGCCGGAGAAATATGCCAAATTCGCCTATTCTTCGCGCTACGGTTTCGGCGTGGAGGTGGATGAGCGCGGCTTCAGGACCAATGGTTTCGACAATATGCTGGCCTTTTCCGAAGACGGCCTGCATTACCGCGTGCGCGAGACCAATGACAAGGTTCTGCTTGCCGGGGAAACACTGCGGGCGACATGGAAACCATTCCCCGATGTCGAGGTTGAAACGACGCTGGTTGCCGCCGGCGAGTGGCATGTCAGGCTGCATCGCATCACCGCTGCCCGGCCCCTTTCGGTTACCGAAGGCGGCTTTGCCATCAATCGCAACGACGGCGACCGCGACGTCGTCACCGAGACAGCCGGCCGTGCGTCGGCCGACTGTGGCGCCGACATTTCCGTAATCATCGATATCGGTTCCGGCGTTCCCCGCCAGGGCGTGGCGCTGAAGGCGCTGCCCAATACCAATCTTATTCATGCCAAAACTACGGTGCCGCAATTGCGGAGCGATATTCCGGCAGGCAAAACCCTGCTTGTATGCGCAGTCTTTGCGGGGCTGGCCGGACCTGAAAGCGAAAAAGCCCTGACGGCCCCTCCAGCACTTCCGGACCTTGAAGCGCTCGACCGCCTGTTTGCGGAACGCGGAGCCCCGGTCAGCAGCATGGCGGCGGCGGGAGAACCGCGATGACGAGTCCGCTTCCGCGTCTCAGCCTAGCCATGGACCCGGAGCGGACGCAGCATGTGCTGACACAACAGGCGTTTGAGCGGTTGTCGCAAGGTGTCGAGATTCTCGACACGCGACGAATATGCGATTTTCACGATCCATCCGTGCAAGACCAGCTGGAACGGACGGATATTCTGCTGACCGGCTGGGGCTGTGCCGATATCGGCGCACGGGAGCTGGCGCTGATGCCGCGGCTGAAACTGATTTCCCATGCCGCCGGCACGGTGAAATATTTCCTCTCCCAGGCGGTCTTCGAACGCGGCGTCACCGTGTGCAGCGCTGCGGAGGCCAATGCGCAGCCGGTCGCCGAATTTACGCTGGCGATGATCCTGCTTGCCGGCAAGCGCACCTTCGGCTTCCGGCGGGTCTACGGGCAGGATCGCGGCCGAGACACGGTCGAGCGATTGCAATCGCAGGCCATCGGCAATCTCGGCCTCGCGGTCGGCATTGTCGGCGCATCGCGCATCGGGCGTCGCGTCATCAATCTGCTGAAACCCTTCGATCTCGATCTCCTCCTCTTCGACCCGTTTTTAAGTGCAGCGGAGGCGGACCGCCTTGGCGTGCGGCTGGTGTCGCTCGAGGCGCTGATGGCGATGAGCGACGTCATCTCGCTGCATGCGCCGTCGCTGCCGCAGACCCGGCATATGATCGGCGCACAGGCGCTTGCCCGGATGAAGGCCGGCGCAACCCTGATCAACACCGCACGCGGCGCACTTGTCGATGAAGAGGCGCTTCTGGCGGAACTGAAAACCGGACGTATCGAAGCCGTCATCGACGTGACCGACCCGGAAGTACCGCCGCCGGATTCCGCCTTCTTCAGCCTGCCCAACGTGTTCCTGACACCACATATCGCCGGCGCCATCGGCCTTGAGCGCGCAAGGCTGGGCGATATGGCGATTGCCGAGATCGAACGTTTTTGTCGGGGCGCAGCACTTGAACAGCAGGTGCGGCCGGAACATCTGGAACTGATCGCATGAGAGTTTTCGAGCCGGGCCTTTGCTCCGTCACCTTCCGCTCCCTGCCGCCACAGGCGGTCATCGATCTCGCCGCCGCAAACGGTATCAGGGCAATCGAATGGGGTGCGGATATCCATGTGCCGCCCGGCGATCTCGCCAATGCAAGCGATGTGGCCGAACGGACGGCGCAAGCCGGCCTCACCGTTTCGTCCTACGGCTCCTACATCTTTGCGCCGGATTATTCGCGGGAAGATCTGACCGCGGTTCTTGAAACCGCCAAAGCCCTCGGCACCGGCCATATCCGGATCTGGCCGGGCCACCGCAAACGGCCCTCCACGGACTACTCTTCCGCCGAGCGCCGCACAGCCACCGCGGCGCTGGCAGAGATCGCCAGCCGCGCGCAAGACTACGGCATGAGCATTGGCCTCGAATATCACCCCAATTCGCTGACGGACACGCTGCCTTCGGCCCTGCAGCTGGCGCAGGACCTCGACGCACCCAATCTCTTCTTCTACTGGCAGCCGGCACCCGGCCTGCCGCTCGAAAAGGCGCTCGCTGAAATATCGGCGCTCGGCTCCCGCATCTGCCATCTGCATGTCTTCGCCTGGCTCACTGACGCCAACCGTCTGCCGCTTGCCGAGCGGGCTGACTATTGGCGGGCCTGCATCGAGGCCTTGCCGGAGAACGGCTGGACGAAAAGTGCTTATGCGATGCTGGAATTCGTCAAGGATGATGACGCCAATCAGTTTGCGGAAGATGCGGTAGTGCTGCGCCGCATTCTTCAAGCGTCATAGATTTCCCGCGGATTCCCACTCAGGAAGATATGCCTCCCCACCCCTTCACATAGTGAAACTTATGCACTATATTTCTTTCGTGTCGCGGGTGATGCATGGGCAAGCTTGTTCAGATCGGGAACATCATCATACGCGTTTACGCGAACGATCACTTGCCGCCGCATTTTCACATTATAACGCCGGATGCTGATGCGCTCGTCGACATCGAAACTCTGGAAATTCTGCGCGGCAAGTTGCCGCGCAGGGCTGAAGCCGAAGCTCTGGCATGGGCAAAAACCAACGGGAGCCTGATTGTCGATGAATGGAATCGTACAAACGTGCGCTTTCCCATTGTAGAAAAGGAAAACTAGTCATGACACCGCGCGTCAAAGCCGTCCTGCCTGACCTGCCCAGCTTTCTCACCATCGACTGGGTCGATGGCAGCCAATCAACCGCTGACCTGACCGGATGGATAGCGACAGGAGGAGAATTGCTCAATGCACTCCGTTCGGTGGATATCTGGAAGACCGCAACAGTCACCGACTTCGGCGCAAGCGTGGAGTGGGACGGCGAAGAACTGGCCATCGATGCCTATCATCTTTACCAGATCGCAGAAGACCAGCGGGACTTCAATGTCGAGGATTTGCGCAAATGGCAGGAGGAAATCGGCCTTTCCAACAATGAGGCGGCGGATTTTCTTGGTGTTGCCTTGCGCACGTGGAATAACTACCGTGCGGGCGCACCGGTAAGCCACGCCGTCAAGATGCTGCTGCGGGCCACCCAGCGCGACCCGCTTCTGATGCACGCGCATTTCCGTCCGCGCCGGCCCGGACGCCCGAAACACGCCGCTTAGGAAACACCGGACTCCGGCTCAGAAATGCGGCGGGCAACAGGCTATATCCGCCGCCCATCCGCTCCGAACAGATGCGTCTGTGCCAGATCGAATGCAAAGGGAATGGTCTCGCCGATGCGGATATGGCGCTGGCCGTCCAGCAGCACGGTGGCCGGCTGTCCGTCGGGCGTACTGGTGTAAACCACCGTCGAGCCGCCGAGATGCTCCACAAGCTGGATCGACGCCTCGCCCAGCGACGCCGATTGCGCCTGCGGGTTCACATGCTCGGGGCGGACGCCGAAGGTGAGCGGTTCATCCTGCGCCGCCGCAACCGGCTTTTCCAGCACGATACGCCGACCGGCCACCTCGATGGTACGGTTGGAACTGTCGCCGGCGGCCACTTTGGCGGAAAGGAAATTCATCTTCGGCGAGCCGATGAAACCGGCCACGAACTGGTTGGCGGGATTGTTGTAGAGATCGAGCGGGCGGCCGACCTGCATGATGCGGCCGTCACGCAGAACCACGATCTTGTCGGCCATGGTCATGGCCTCCACCTGGTCATGCGTTACATAGATCATGGTGCTGCCAAGCGTCTGGTGCAGCTTGGCGATTTCGACGCGCATCTGCACGCGCAATTCGGCATCGAGGTTGGACAGCGGCTCGTCGAACAGGAAGATCTTCGGCTCGCGCACGATGGCGCGTCCGATGGCGACACGCTGGCGCTGGCCGCCGGAAAGCGCTTTCGGCTTGCGTTGCAACAGCGGGCCGATCTGGAGAATATCGGCCGCCTTCTGCACCCGCGCCTCGATTTCGGGTTTCTTGTAACCCGCCGTTTCCAGGCCGAAGGCAAGGTTCTTATAGACGCTCATATGCGGATAAAGCGCATAGGACTGAAACACCATGGCAATGCCGCGTTTCGAGGCTGCGGTCTCATTCACCCTTTCGCCATCGATGTGAAGTTCACCTTCGGAGATTTCCTCAAGCCCCGCGATCATGCGCAGGAGCGTGGACTTGCCGCAGCCCGAAGGGCCGACGAAGACGGTGAACTCGCCCGGTTCGATTTTGAGATCGATGCCGTGGATGACCGAAAAAGCGCCGAACCGCTTGACAATCCTTTCGAGCGTAATGCTGCTTGCCATGCTGTTTCTCCCGACTGCCGCGCCGCATAAAAAACGGCGGCGGCAGTGTTGATGGTCTTGTAAGATATGTTCCCGATCCGCGTCCCGTTCAGCGTTTCATTCCCGTCGTGGCGATGCCTTCGATCAGCAGCCGCTGGAAAAACAGGAAGAACAGGAAGACCGGCACCAGCGACAGGTTGGACATGGCGAAAAGCGAGGTCCAATCCGAGCTGCCGGTGGAATCCACGAAGGATCTGAGGCCGAGCTGCACGGTGTAGGTGTTGATGTCGTTCAGGTAGATCAGCGGCCCGAAGAAATCGTCCCAGGTCCAGATGAAAGAAAAGATCGCGGCCGTCGCCAGCACCGGCAGCGACAAAGGCAGCATGATCTTCCAGTAGATGCGGAAGGGCGAGCAGCCGTCCATCACCGCCGCCTCGTCCAGCTCACGCGGGATACCACGGAAGAACTGCACCATCAGGAAGATGAAAAAGGCATCCGTCGCCAGATATTTCGGCACGATCAGCGGCAGCGAGGTGTTCACCCAGCCCATTTCCAGAAACAGGATATATTGCGGGATGAGCACGACGTGATAGGGCAGCATCAGGGTGCCGAGCATCAGCGCGAACCAGAAATTGCGCCCGCCGAAGCGAAGCCGTGCGAAGGCGAAGGCGGCGAGCGAGCAGCCGACCACGTTGCCGATGGTAGCGAGCACCGAGATGAAGAAGGAGTTCCAGAAGAACTGCCCGAAGCTCACCTGCAGCCCCGTCCAGCCGCGAATATAACCGCCGACATCGACCGCCGAGGGAATGAGCGAGGAGGAGCCGAACAGCTCGTCCTGCGGCCGGAAGGAGCCTGATATCATCCACAGGATCGGATAGAGCATCGCGAAGGAGGCGATGATCAGCGCCGTGTGGAGCATCACCGATTTCAGCGGCGAGCGTTGCGGGCCTTGGCCCGGCCGGGGAGCGGTAACAGCATCAGTCATCGTAATGCACCCAGTATTTCGCGCTGAGGAACGAGAAGGCCGTGAACAGCGAGATGATGATCACCAGGATCCAGGCAAGCGCCGAGGCGTACCCCATGCGGAAGAAACCGAAGGCCTCCTGGTAGAGATAAAGCGTATAGAACAGCGTCGAATTGATCGGCCCGCCGGTGCCTTCGGAGATGATGAAGGCGGGGGTGAAGGCCTTGAAGGCGTCGATCGTCTGGATCACGGCGTTGAAGAAGATCACCGGCGTCAGAAGCGGCAGCGTGATACGGAAGAACTGCCGCACCTTGCTTGCGCCATCGATTTCGGCAGCCTCGTACATATCCTGCGGGATTTGCCGGAGCCCGGCGAGGAAGATGATCATCGGCGAACCGAACTGCCAGACGGACAGGATGACCAGCGTGTAGATCGAATAATCCGGATTGGAAATCCAGCTTGGCCCTTCGTAACCGAAGACCTGCCAGAGAACCATGTTGACGAGACCATCCGAGGCGAAAAGCTGACGCCAGAGAACGGCAATCGCCACGCTGGAGCCGAGCAGCGACGGCAGGTAGAAGATCGCCCGATAAAGCGTCAAACCCTTGATGCCACGATTGAAGGCGAGCGCGACGAGCAGCGCGAAGATCAGCTTCAGCGGCACGGACAGCAGCACATAGGTAAAGGTGACCTGCATGGCTGCGGCGAATTTCGGATCGGCGGTGGCGATGCGGACGTAATTGGCCGCCCCCACCCAGTCCGGCGACTGCAACAGGTCGTAATTGGTGAAGGACAGATAAAGAGATGCGAGCGCGGGACCGAGGGTGAGGCCGAAAAAGCCGACCAGCCAGGGCAGGAGAAACAGATAGGCGTGAATATTGCGGTTAAACATCCGCTTGACGCCGCCCCGCTTCGGGAGAGCCGCGCCACGGCTCTCCCCCACAAGAGTTTCAGATCGAAAGGCCATGCGCCATCACTTCCGTTTGATAACGGTTTCGGATTCCTTGACGAGACGGTCACCGCCCTCTTCCGGCGAAATCTTGCCGAAGCCGACTTCCTCCGCCGTGCGTTTCAGGACGAAGGCGAATTCGCCAGCACCCGGAGGCGGCGCCGGCGGCAGCTCGCCGACGCCGGGGGTAATCTCGGCAATATAGTCCACCATGATCTTGCTGACCTCGTCGAGCTTGCTGCTCAGCTGGTCACGCATGGATTCCGATGCCGGAACGCCGCGTTCGACACCGAGAATATCGATGCCCTGCGGTTCCGCGACGAGGAAGTTGATGAAACCGACCGCCTGTTCGATGCCGGCGCTGCCATTGGCGACGCTGATAAGCATGGAGGGTTTCAGATAATGGCCGGATGGGCCATCCTTCGCGCTCTTCGGATAGGAGCTGATCGCCAGCTTGGACTTGTTGAGCTTCTGATAACCGACGAACTGGTTGGAATGGGCGAAGGCGGTGGCTGCCTTGCCCGTCGTCAAGGGATTGGTCTCGATATTCAGCTGGTCCAGCGCCTGCACATCGGCGGGCACGCAGGCGCCGCTCTTGCGAAGGTCCGCCCACAAAGTGAACCATTTGGTCGCGTCAGCTGGATCGAAGCCGATCGCGCCATCCTGCGTGTAAAGCGACTTGCCGTTCTGGCGCAGCCAGTTTTCGAAGCTCGGCTCCACACCGCTCGCATCGGCCGTGGCGTAATAACCGGGTTTCGGCTTGTTCTTGCTGAGCTTGGCGGCGTTTTCGGCAAATTCCTCCCAGGTCTGGCCGACCGCCGGCGGTGTCGCGCCGGATTTCTCCCAGGCCGCCTCGTCGAAGAAGACCGCACTGGAATTGACCCCGAGATTGATGCCGTAAAGCTTGCCATCGACCCGGCCGGAATCGATGTTCATCTTGCCGAAATCCTCGATCTTCAGACCCTTGCCGATATAGTCGTCCAAGGGGGCGAGCGCGCCGCGGCGGCCATATTCGAAGATATAACGATAATCCATCTGGATCAGATCGGGCGCGTTGCGGCCCGCGACCTGCGTGGCAAGGCGCGGCCAGTAATCGCTCCAGCCGGCGAATTCGCCGGCAATGTCGAGATCGGGCTTGACCTGCTTGTAGGCGGCGATGGCCTTGTTGGTGCGATCGGCGCGTTCCTGCGAACCCCACCACAACATGCGAAGGCGTGCGGCCTGCGCCTGCGCCGACCCCCCTCCCAATGTTGCGAGCGACAGGGCCGCAAGCCCTGCTGAAAGCACACCTCTCCTCTGAAGCATCACGGGCATTGGCAACTCCTCCCTATTGACTGCCAATTGATGATGAACGTAAACGACACTTGCCGTTTTATAACTAATTGGTTACATGGGAACACTGATCGCAAACATTGTCAAGCGGGTGCTGAAATGGAAGAAACGACGAAAAACCATCAGCCCGATCCGGCTCCGGAGAAAGTACCGGCCGCCAAACGCAAGCGCACGACGGCGCAGGTCAGAAACCCGGAAAGAACAAAGGCCGCGATCCTTGAAGCCGCCCGCCGCGAGGTGGCCGCCAAGGGGCTGGCGGGAGCGAGAATCGATGTCGTGGCGCGCCGCGCCGGCACCAACAAGCGGATGATCTATCACTATTTCGGCGACAAGGATGCGCTTTATCTCGCAGTTCTGGAAGACGCCTATCGCCACATCCGCCACACGGAGCGGCGGCTCGACCTTACCCGCAAGGCCCCTTCGGAGGGACTGCGGGAACTTGCGCTGTTTACCTGGCATTATTTCCTCGACCATCCCGAATTTTTAAGCATCCTTGCTACAGAAAACCTGAACAAGGCCCGCTATCTCCGGCAATCCCCGACGATCACGGCCATGCATTCGAATTTCATTTCCGAGCTTGAGGAGGTGCTGCGGCGCGGCCGCGATACCGGCGAATTTCGCGATGGGCTCGATCCGATCGACGTCTATCTGACGATCGCATCGCTCGGAGCCTTCTATCTGTCGAACCGGTTCACGCTGTCGACGATCTTCCAGCGCGACCTGACCGACCCTGCCGAACTGGAACGCTGGGGCCAGCACATTGTCGACACGCTGCTTGCTGCAGTGCGGCCGGTCTGATCGACCCGAGCCGAATTGTCCTTTAACAACAGAGACGACGCGCTATTCGCATCCGCGAAGCGCGTCGTTTTCTTTTGCGGCGCAGTGAAGACGGCCGGCTGCGGCCCGCGGCAAAGCACGAATTTTTCCTGCCAAAAACACCTTGACAGATCGCATCCTTCGCGATCACAAATAACCAAATGGTTACAAATTGCCATGGTTGACGGAAGCGGCTTTCGGGAAAAGGCCGCCTTGGGAGGAAATTCATGAAACGTATCGGCGTCATCATGCACGGCATTACCGGCCGCATGGGTTACAACCAGCATCTCGTGCGCTCCGTTCTCGCCATTCGCGATCAGGGCGGCGTGGTTTTGAAGAATGGCGAAAGGGTCATGCTCGACCCCATTCTGGTCGGCCGCAACGGCGCGAAGATCGAGGAAATCGCCAGAAAGCACAATGTCGCGCGCTGGACGACCGATATCGATGCCGCGCTTGCAAACCCCGACGACACGCTGTTCTTCGATGCCGGCACGACGCAGATGCGCGGCAGCCTCCTGGAAAAAGCCATCAAGGCCGGCAAGAACGTTTATTGCGAAAAGCCGATTTCCGACACGATGGAAGAGGCGCTCGCCATCGCCCGGCTCGCCGAAAGCGCCGGCATCAAGCACGGCGTCGTGCAGGACAAGCTGTTCCTGCCGGGCCTGCGCAAGCTCGCAATGCTGCGCGACAGCGGCTTTTTCGGCAAAATCCTCTCGGTGCGCGGCGAGTTCGGTTATTGGGTTTTCGAGGGTGACTGGCAGCCGGCGCAGCGTCCCTCGTGGAACTACCGCCTGAAGGATGGCGGCGGCATCATTCTCGATATGTTGTGCCACTGGCGTTATGTGCTCGACAATCTGTTCGGGCCGGTAAAATCCGTAAGCTGCCTCGGCGCCACCCATATTCCGGAACGTTTCGACGAGCAGGGCCGCGCCTATGCGGCGGATGCGGACGATGCGGCCTACGCCACCTTTGAGCTGGAAGGCGGGATCATCGCCCATATCAACTCATCCTGGGCGGTGCGTGTGCGTCGCGACGATCTCGTGACCTTTCAGGTGGACGGTACCCATGGTTCGGCGGTGGCGGGCCTGACCAAATGCTTCACCCAGCACCGCACCAACACGCCGAAGCCGGTGTGGAACCCCGACCAGCCGCAGACCATCGATTTCTACAAGACCTGGCAGGAGGTGCCGGACAATGTCGTCTATGACAACGGCTTCAAGGCGCAGTGGGAAATGTTCGTGCGCCATCTGGTGGACAATGACCCATGGCCCTATGGGCTGATGGAAGGCGTGAAGGGCGTGCAGCTTGCCGAACTGGGGCTGAAATCGTGGAAGGAACGCCGCTGGCTCGACGTTCCCGCCCTTTCCTGAGGAGGCTGAGGTGAACGAACTCAAGCTTCCGAAGGATGACCGCAGCATCGAGGTCTACAGATTGTCCGGCACGCCGGTCGCGGTTGAAAAACGCAGTGCCGCGGATTTCAACCGCGTCGCTTTTGCCGCCGCCCATGTCGTGGCCGATCCGCTGGCCGATAACGACCCGTGGCTGACGCCCGCCATCGACTGGGACGCCACCCTGCGTTTCCGTCACCGCCTGTGGGATCTCGGCCTCGGTGTCGCCGAGGCGATGGATACGGCGCAGCGCGGCATGGGGCTGGCCTGGCCGCAGGCGCAGGAACTGATCTCCCGTTCGCTGAAGGAAGCGGCCAGCCGCAAGGATGCGCTGATTGCCTGCGGCGTCGGAACCGACCATCTGAATGGCGGCGGTTACAACCTGAACCAGATTGTCGACTCTTACCTAGAACAGCTTGATTTTGTTCAGGGAGAAGGCGGACGCGTTATCCTGATGGCGAGCCGCGCGCTGGCCGCTGCCGCCCGCTCGCCGGATGATTATCTCAAAGCCTATGCCAGGGTGCTTTCCCGTGCCGAACAGAAGGTGGTGATCCACTGGCTGGGCGAGATGTTCGACCCGGCGCTCGAGGATTACTGGGGGTCTGGCGACCATATGGCGGCGATGGAAACCTGCCTTGCCATGATCGAGGAGAATGCCGACAGGATCGACGGCATCAAGATTTCGCTTCTTTCCAAGGAAAAGGAAATCGTCATGCGCCGCCGTCTGCCCGCTGGCGTGCGCATGTATACCGGCGACGACTTCAACTATGCCGAACTGATCGCCGGTGACGAACAGGGCCACTCGGATGCGCTGCTCGGCATATTCGACGCGATTGCGCCGGCCGCCTCCAAGGCGCTCGCCAGCCTGAAACGCGGCGCGGACAACGAGTTCTTCGATATTCTCGAGCCGACGGTGGCGCTGTCGCGCCATATCTTCAAGGCTCCCACCCGCTTCTACAAGACCGGCGTGGTGTTCCTCGCCTATCTCAACGGATTGCAGGATCATTTCACCATGGTCGGCGGGCAGGAAAGCACCCGCTCCACCCAGCATTTCACTGAGCTTTTCCGGCTGGCGGACAAGGCCAATGTGCTTTCCGAACCCGATCTCGCCACGCATCGCATGAGAGCGTTCCTGGCCGTCCGCGGCATTGGTTGAGGCAAAACGAGGGGAGATATCGACATGAGCCTTGAAGGCCTTTCCATCAATTTCGCCACTGTGCGTCAGGGCGGCAATTTCGGCGCCATTGTCGATGCCTGCCTCGCCCATGGCATCACCGCCATCTCGCCCTGGCGCGAGCAGGTGCACGGCGTCGGGCTAACGGAAGCCGCGCGCATCGTCGAGCAGAACGGCCTTCGCCTCAGCGGTCATTGCCGTGGCGGCTTTTTCCCCGCCCCCGATGCCGAAGGCCGCCGGCTCGCCATCGAGGATAATAAACGCGCCGTCGATGAGGCCGCCGCCATGAAGGCCGATTGCCTCGTGCTTGTCGTAGGCGGCCTGCCCGCCGGTTCCCGCGATCTGAAGGGCGCGCGGCAGATGGTGGAGGACGGCATGGCCGAGCTCCTGCCCCATGCGCGGGCCGCCGGCGTGCCGCTCGCGATCGAGCCGCTGCATCCCTTTTATGCCGCTGACCGCGCCTGCTTCAACACGCTGAAACAGTCACTCGATCTCTGCGACCGGCTAGGCGACGGCACCGGCGTCGCCATCGACGTCTACCATGTCTGGTGGGACCCGGAGCTTGCGGAACAGGTGGCGCGCGCCGGCAGGAACGGGCAGATTTTGGCCCACCATATCTGCGACTGGCTGGTGCCGACCACCGATCCGCTCAATGATCGCGGCATGATGGGCGACGGCGTGATTGACCTGAAGGCATTTCGCGCCATGATCGAGGCTGCGGGCTTCCACGGCCCGCAGGAAGTGGAAATCTTTTCGCATCGCTGGCAGGCGCGGCCGATGGACGAGGTCCTCACCACCGTGGTCGAGCGTTTCAAGACTGTTTGTTGATATATCCGGGAGAGAGAGAATGCCTGAAAGGGTGAAACGCAAACGCTATGCGCTGGTCGGCACCGGCAATCGCGGCACCACCATGTGGGGCCGCGAATTGCTGGCCGGCTGGAGCGATTATGTCGAGCTGGTCGGCATTTGCGACCTGAACCTGATGCGCGCCGAACGCGCCCGCGCCATGATGGGATCGACCGCGCCGCTCTACGACGATTTCGACCGGATGATGGCGGAGCAGCGCCCGGAACTGGTGATTGTCTGCACGCCGGACGATACCCATGACGACATCATCATCCGCGCCTTGGAAGGCGGCGCCGATGTCATCAGCGAAAAGCCCATGACCACCACCCCCGAAAAGATCGACCGCATCCGCGCGGCGGAGGCCAGAAGCGGCCGTCGGGTCGACGTGTCCTTCAATTACCGTTTCTCGCCGACGGCCGCACGGATCAAGGAACTGATCGACGACGGCGCCATCGGCACCGTCACTTCGGTCGATTTCCACTGGTATCTCGATAACAAGCACGGCGCGGATTATTTCCGCCGCTGGCACGCCTTCACCGAACATTCCGGCAGCCTGTTCGTGCACAAGGCGACGCACCATTTCGATCTTCTGAACTGGTATCTCGATTCCGATCCAGTGGAAGTGAAGGGCTTCGGGCAATTGCTGCATTACGGCAAGAACGGCCCGTTCCGCGGAACGCGCTGTCGCACCTGTCCGCACAAGGACGAGTGCGATTATTTCATGGATCTCGGCGCCGATCCCTTCCTCGATGCGCTCTATGAGGACCCGTCGAGCATTGACGGCTATATGCGTGACGCCTGCGTCTTCCGCGAGGAAATCGACATTCCCGATACGATGAGCGCCTCGATCCGTTATGCGAACGGCGTGCAGGTCTCCTATTCGCTCAACACCTATATGCCGATAGAGGGCCATCACATCGCCTTTAACGGCCATAAGGGCCGCATCGAGATGCGCCAATATGAAAAACAGCCCTGGACGGAACCGCCGGCCGACGAAATCCTGCTGGTGAAAAGTTTTGGCGGCGGCGTGGAGCATATCTGGGTGCCGCATGAGCCCGGCGGCCATTATGGCGGCGATAACCGCATGCGCGACATGATCTTCAAACCCGGATCCAACGACCGGCTGCGGCAGCGGGCCGGTTCGCGCGCCGGCGCCATGTCCGTCCTCTGTGGCGTCGCGGCGCTGAAAAGCGCCCGCGAGGGTGGCGCTGCCGCGGTGAAATCGCTGCCTCTCTAGAACGTTCAGATGCGCGGCTCGGTTAGCGGGGGCCGCGCGCCCAACGGCCAAAAAAGAACGGACGATATTCCGCAGATTACGCGCTTCCTCCATGCCGGTAGAATGATCGCCGGGGGAGAAAGAGTGAGTCATGTCCAGTTTTGAATCCTTCGTTCCGCTCATCGTCATCGGCGCCAGCCTCTTCCTGTTTTTCAAATGGGTCGGGCGCGACATGAACCGCGAAGAGAAAAAACCGCGCTCCCGCCGTTGACGGCGAAAAAGCCGGCGCGGCGTCCTGGAACCTCGTCTGCTCCCCGGCGTTTTCCCTTGCAAAAGGAGGACGCGGACATGACGCAAACGACAAAACCGAAAACAGCCGGAAAAGGACCTTCCAGCCCGAGCGACATTCCCCCGGCCGGGCCGCACGCCAAGCCGTCGCTCACCGACTATGACAAGACGCCGGGTGCCGGCAGCCTGCCGGACGAGGATACGAAGGACGTATCCCCCGGTGCGGGCTGAGGAGAAAAATGATCGTCATCGGACTTGTTTTGGCCACATTGCTTTCCTATATCGCGGTCAAGGCAGTCGCTGGTGAGCGCAAATGATATTGCACTCGCGATTGTTTTAAGTCGCTTCAGACTTTTGACCACGGATGTACTGGCACTGGTGTTGAGAGCGATATGAGGAAGGTCGGTGCAATATTGCCCCGGCCTTTTTTGTTGCCTGTCAAAGCGGCGATCACAAATATCATCGAATGACCCGCCGCGGCCGAATTAACTTGCCTATCCCCTACAAAGAGCGCACGCTCCCGCATCGGCAATGAAAGGGCGTTGCCGCCGTCGGGCTACATGCCGTCCCAAAACCCCGTTCTGCTCCCGTCATTGATCGGCGGGACCGTTTCGCAGTTTTACACGACATGCATGGCGGCCGCTGCCGGGACACCGGATATCGTTCCTGGCGTCGCCCGTTATCTCAAGACGTTGAAACGGCCTCGCATGGCGTCCGGCCCGGCCATGGCGTTTGCGTTTTCGTGCACTCCATCAGAAAGGAGGACATCATGTCTTCCGCAGGTGATAATTGCATTATCTCGTCACAGGACCTTAAAATGCTTCAGTCCGTGCTGGAAGGTCTCGGTTATGGCCGCGACCTCATGGATGATGATGAGGCCATTCTTTATACCAATGCGGCCCGCAAGGTGATCCAGTTGTTTCAGGACGGATTGACCGACCCCGCCGGTCTGTCGGAGGAAATGCTTTTTCTCTTCGGCGCGCGCAAACATGAACGCGTCAAGCCGTGGAAGCCCCTGCCGCGTTATGCAATCCAGGGTCTGCCGCCTCTTTACCGGTAAAGGGGCCGCGCCCCCGCGACGACCGCAGGGCGCGACCTTCAAAATCACCGATGAAAATAACGGCTTGGCAAATGGCATATATCAGGCAAAACTGAAATTGAAACTGTCGTGCACGGATCAGGCGTGGCACGCGGTTTGCGGATGGGGTGCGCAGCGTTGCAAATGACGCGACCGGCCAGCAGCAATGCGGACGGTGTCCATACCGATAGGTTTTGCGTCTGCGTGGAGGGTGAGTATGACGTATGACTGGAGCGGCCGCCGAATGCGCCGCATGCGAGCGGCAAAACTGACGATCATCAGCCTCGTCGCAGCTTTCGTGCTGACGGCTCCGATCTTTGCCCATTATTGAGATGTAAAACCCAGCCCGTCGAGCTAGACCGGCTGGCGGATTTCCGCGCGTTTGCGCAGGCGGTCCCTCAGCCATTTCTGGACCGGCTGGTCGTAATGGACCGTCAGCCACCATGACAGGCACGCTGTCGCGGCCACGAAGACGATACCGGCCGGCAGCGCGACGCTCTGCCGCGTCGCTGCCGGAAGCAGAAACTCCGTCCAGGCCAGAAGCGGAATGTGCAGCACATAAACCGCGTAGGACGCCGTACCCAGAAACACCGACACGGCGCCTGTCTTCGGACCCGGAATTGTCCTGCTGGCCACAAACAGCAGCGGCGGCCAGACGAACAGCACAACCGCCAGATCAAAAAACGGCCGCAGCCCGCCGGGCATCGGGACGGCGAGGATGACGCAGACGAGCAGAAGACAAAGACCGGCCTGAACGGGCTTCAACGCCGGCACATGGTTGCGGAACCGGTAGATCAGCACGCCGGCGAAAAACGAAAAGAACACCCGGCCCATGCCGGCATACATTTCATGCCAGCGGAAACCGGCATGCAGCTTGCCGAATTCCGCCGCCGCCACCATCAGCACGGCGGCGCTGATGGCCAGCACCGCCGCCGTCTGTTTCGTCGTCGCCCGGACACCCCAGCGGGCGTAAACAGCATTCACCACCAGTTCGTTGAAAAGCGACCATGCCGGACTGACGAGAAACAGCGCACCGTTGAGGGTCAGCGTGAAGGGCGCCGGCAGAAACAGCAGTCCCGTCACCAGGGCCAGAGCCAGTTCGCCCGGATCGATGAGACGATGCAGATCATCGATCGGGGTGGGCAGGCCGAGCAGGTAAAGGCAGATGAAATAGGCCGCCATCAGCGCCAGCGCCAGCACGTAAAGCGGATAAA
Source organism: Agrobacterium sp. NPDC089420 (assembly GCF_044900305.1). Classification (NCBI taxonomy): domain Bacteria; kingdom Pseudomonadati; phylum Pseudomonadota; class Alphaproteobacteria; order Hyphomicrobiales; family Rhizobiaceae; genus Agrobacterium; species Agrobacterium sp. NPDC089420. The sequence goes on from NZ_JBJDMY010000013.1 coordinate 143,118, forward strand.
GACGTGCGAACCGCGCCTTCATGAAAAAACCGGGCGTAATCGTTCCCTCGGCTAGTTTCCGACTATAGGCATGGGCCAGCACGAAGCCGCTGAGCGCAAAGAACAGATCCACGGCAAGATAGCTCGAAGCCGGATCCCTGCCGAAGAACTGCTCCGCATGGCGGTGAACGATGAAGAGCGCGGCCACGCCCCTTATGCCGTCAAGCAGGATGAAGCGTTCCGGGTGGGATGGGATCATGGCGTTGGGGCTCGGTGACACTGGATTCTGATTATACCGCGAAAACGAGGTTTATCGCACAGCGGTTCATCGCTACCAGTCACAAACCGTTCAACACGGCTCCCGCTTTACCTCCATCCCCCAGATGATGCCAAGCCGCGCCGGTCTCAACCCCGTCATCCCGCCGACAAAGCCGCCACGGGATCGAGTTTCGACGCGTTGCGGGCCGGCAGATAACCGAAGACCACGCCAATCAGCGTCGAACAGACAAAGGCGGCGATGATCGACGTCGTGGAATAGACCATGATGAAATTGCTGCTGAAGGCGGAGAAAAGCGCGCCGAAGCCAAAGCTGCTCAACACCCCGAGCGTGCCGCCGATGATGCAGACGAGCACCGCCTCGATCAGGAACTGTCGCAGAATGTCGGTGCGCCGCGCGCCCACCGCCATGCGAACGCCGATTTCCGAGACGCGCTCGGAAACGGAAACGAGCATGATGTTCATCACACCGATGCCGCCGACGAGAAGCGATATCACCGCAATCGCCGCAACCAGCAGCGTCATGGTCTGGGTGGTGCTGGTGATGGTCTGGCGGATGTCGTCGGTATTGAGGATGTAAAAATCGCGCGTGCCGTGGCGCTGGGTCAAAAGCGTCGTCACCGCCTGTTCGGCAATGGCGGCATCGGTATCGTCCGCCACCTGCACCGTGATGCTGCGCAGCGACAGGCTGCCGAGAAAGCGCGACTGCACGGCGGTATAGGGCAGGTAAAGCGAAAGGTTCTGGCTTGAGCCGAAACCGCCCTGCTGCGCCTGCGTGATGCCGACAATGCGGGCGGGCACCTTGCCGATGAGGATGACCTGGCCGACCGGACTGCCGTCGAAATCCGCAAACAGCGATTTGCGGGTATTTTCGTCGATCACCACCTCCTGCGCCTTCTGCGTGACGCTTGCCGCATCGAAGAAGCGACCCTGCGACAGCTTCGTGCCCTTGGCGACGAAATAGCGCTCGCTGACGCCGTTGACGAGCGCATTCGCCTCCTTGGCGCCGAAACGCACCGTGCTGGAGGTCGAGACCGTGGGCGTCACCGCCGCGACATAGGATTGCTTGGCCAGCGCCTCGGCGTCGGAAACGACCAGCGTGGTGATCTTGCCCGATCTTATGTCGCCGAAATCCTTGCCGGCGAAGATTTCCAGCGTATTGGTGCCGAGGCTGGAGATGTTTTGCAGCACGCGCTGCTGCGAGCCCTGCCCCAGAGCCACGACGCTGATGACCGAAGCGATGCCGATGATGATGCCGAGCATGGTCAGGAAGGTGCGCAGCTTGTGCGCCCGCATCGACAGGAGCGCCATGTGCAGGGCTTCCCGCAGCGAGGAAAAAACACCGGCGATGCCGGACATCCCGCCGGAAACGGCAGCGGCGCGGGCTTCCTTTCCCGGTGCGGCGGCCGTATCCGCTTTGCGGTCGGAGATGATTACCCCGTCGCTGATTTCGATGATCCGCCCGGCGCGTCTGGCAATCGCCATGTCATGGGTGACGATGATGACGGTGCGGCCTTCGGCATGCAGCTCGTCGAGAATGCGCAGCACCTCGTCGCCGCTGGCGCTGTCGAGCGCGCCGGTCGGCTCGTCGGCGAGAATGATCTCGGCGTCGTTCATCAGCGCGCGGGCGATGGAGACGCGTTGCTGCTGGCCACCGGAAAGCTGGCCGGGACGGTGGCCGAGGCGTTCGGCCATGCCGAGACGGCCAAGCAGCCTTGCCGCATTGTGCCTGCGATCCCCTTGCGTCTTTCCGGCATAGATCGCCGGAATTTCGACATTGCCGAGCGCCGAGAGCTCGCCCAGCAGATGGTAACGCTGGAAGATGAAACCGAGATGTTCGCGCCGCAGCGCCGACAGCGCATCGGCATCGAGACCGCCGGTTTCCCGGCCCCTGATGCTGTAGCTTCCGGCCGTCGGCCGGTCGAGGCAGCCGAGAATATTCATCAGCGTCGATTTGCCCGATCCGGACGCGCCAACGATCGCCACCATCTCGCCAGCCTCGATGGTGAGGTCGATATTTTTCAGGACGCTGATCTTGCCTTCGCCGGAAGGATAGTCTCGCCACACGGATTGAAGCGAAATCAGGGGTTCTGCCATGGTTCAGAACCCCATCGGCGGGCCGCCCGGCCCAGGCATGGTACTTGTGGCGGTTTCGGCCGAACGCTCGCCGGTCACCACGCGCTCATTCTCGGCAAGCCCCGAGCGCACTTCCGCCGTGACCTTGTTGTTCAGGCCGATCTCGACCTTGCGCTCAGAAATCGTCCCATCGGCGCCGACGACACGGACGGCATAGTCGCCATTGCCGTCCACGCCGCCAAGGGCCGAGGCCGGAACCGTCAGCACGTCTCTGGCTTCGCCGAGGACGATATGAACCTCCGCCGTCATGTAGGTGCGCAGCTTTCCGTCCGGGTTCGGCACTTCGAACACGCCGTTATAATAGATCGCCTCCGACGACGACGTGCTGGAGGACGACGAGCTGGAGGACGAGGACGTCGAGGAACTGAAGCTGGAATCGCTGCGCACCGATTCCGGCGCCGGCTCTATCGAGGCGAGCGTCGCATCGTAACGCTGCTGCGGCTCGCCCAGCACCGTAAAATAGACCGGCAGATCCGGCTTTACCCGGGTCACGTCCGCCTCGGAAATTTCCGTGCGCACCGTCATGCGGGTGAGCTGGCCGAGAATGACGATGGTCGGGGCCGACTGCGTGGCATTGACGGTCTGCCCCTCCTGGCTGACGATCGACAGCACCGTGCCGTCGATGGGGGCGGTGATCTGCGTATAGCCGAGATTGGCCTCGGCCGTCTCGACAGCGACCTGCGCTTCCTCGATCTGCGCATCGATGGCCTTGATCTGCGCCTCGGTAACGGCGAGCGCTGCGGTGGCGCTTTCGAAATCGGCGCGGGAGGCGGCGTTTTTTGCCACCATTTCCTGCTGGCGGGCAAGGCTCTGGCGATTGAGAACCAGGGTTGCCTGTTTTTCCACCCGCTGCGCCTTCACATTCGCAAGCGCCGCCTGCGCGGTGCGCAGACTGTTGGTCTGGGTCACGGAATCGATCTCGGCAATGAGATCGCCCGCCTTTACCGTTTCACCGAGCGCCACCTTGACGGCGGTGATGCGGCCGGAGACCTGCGCACCGACGGCGACCAGGCGAACGGGCTTCAGCGTTCCCGTCGCGAGAACCGTCTGTTCGAGATCGCCGCGTGTGACCGGCGATGTGATATAGGCGGGCGTGGCGGCCCGCGTATAGTGCGAGGATAACCAGTAGCCACCCGCAGCGAGCGCGACAAGCGCCAGCAATGCGCCTGTCTTGCGTGCCGTTTTCATCTTGATGTCCTGTCCGGCCGGTTATTCGAAGAACGACACCGGCGTCATGTCGTGTTTCACGAGGATGAAACCTCTCTCGGCTTCGATCCATTCATAGGCGCTGGCGGCTTTTCCGGCCGCCGCCTTGCGGCATGCGCTGCGCAGACGCGCGGAACCTGCTTTGTCCCGTTGCCCCTTGGCGCAAACGGGCTGGCGCTGCCTGTCGTCCTGCCGCGACTTCGCCGCCGGCACGTCGACCGCCTTGTCCCTGGCCGCGACCGACCAGGCGAAGCTCAGACCGAAGGCCGTCGCCAGTACCAGGTAGAAATATCTCATCATCATCGTCCTGCTTGGAAATCACGCGGGGGATCGCAGGCGAGCGATCCCCCGGCTGCAGCCGTTGCCGGCTGATTTCCTCCTTTACTGGGGGGCAGATTAAAGGAGGAAACTTTAAAGAGCGCGTCAGCCCCGGTCCGCTTCCGGCGCCGGCGGCGGCATATCGCCATGCCGCGGCGCGAAGCGTCCGGCCTCTGGCGGCCCATGGCGCGGGCCGGGCGGCGGCATCAGGGCACGCTCGAGTTCGGCAAGCTTCAGCACCTGCTGCGGCGACAGTTTCGGCTTCAGCGTGGCGACGGCATCCTGCAGGGCCTTTGCCTGTTCCGCCTTCTGCGCCACGATGCCGGCCAGTTCCTCGCCCGCAAGACGCGGTTCGGGCTTTGCCTTGCCTTCATCCGGCGACGGCGGCAGCGGATTGCGCTCCGGACCCGGTGAAACGAGATCGATCAGCGCCGTGGCATAGGCGCGCCACGGGCCGAGCTGCTCGGGTGTGACGCCGAGATAGATTTCGGCGGCGGACAGTCTCGTCGCCAGCCCCAGAACATCCGGTCCGGGCATACCGCGCATATGCGGCGGCAGCGGACCGCGATCCGGGCCGCGTCCGGGGCCGAGATCAGGACCGGCAGGCGGCGGGGCGGCCTGTTCCGCCGCCTGCGGGGCGGCCATAGTCTGCTCCGCTGCCTGCACGGCGGCCGAAGCACCCAAAAGAGCTGTCGCGATGACGGCGGTGGCCAGTAGCGAGTGTTTCATCTTACCTTCCTTCCGTTTTCCAACATGAAAGGACGATAGGAGCGTCACGTTTCCGGCCTTGGTCCGAATGTTTCCGGTCTTCTTCCGCAAGGGGCCAATTTGTAACCGAATGTTGCCAGGAAGGCTGCGGAAAGCTTTCGTTGCAAAAAACCGCCGTTTCTTTTCGCCGCTTATGTATAGTGGCATCAAAAGGTTGAACGATATGACGACGGTTTCGGTGACACATATATTGATCGTTGACGACGATCCGGAAATACGGACATTGCTGGCGAAATATCTCGGCTCGCAGGGATTTCGCGTCTCGATGGCGGCTGACCGGCGTGAGTTCGAGGAGAAGATCGCCAGTTCCGATCCCGACCTCATCGTGCTCGACGTGATGCTGCCGGATGGCTCCGGCCTCGATATCTGCCGCGACCTGCAGGGTCGCCGGCCGCGCACGCCGGTCATTCTCCTGACAGCATTGAAGGAAGATGTCGACCGCATCGTCGGGCTGGAAATCGGCGCCGACGACTATCTCGGCAAACCCTTCAACCCGCGCGAACTGACGGCGCGCATCAAGGCCGTGCTGCGGCGCGCCACGCCGCAGGAGGCGCCGCGCCGCGCCTCCGCCGCCTATGGTTTTGCGGATTTCACCGCCGATCCGGAACAGCGCTCGGTCATCCGGGCCGGCGGCGAGAAGATCGAACTGACGGGGGCCGAGTTCGATCTGCTGAAGGTCTTTCTCGACAGGCCCGGCCGGCTTCTGTCCCGCGACCAGCTGCTCGATCTCACACAGGGCAAGGATCGCGGTCCCTTCGACCGCTCGATCGACGTGCTGATGAGCCGGCTGCGCAAGAAGCTCGACGCCGACAGCCGGACACCGATCTTCAAGACGGTGCGCAATGGCGGCTACCAGATGACGGTTCAGGTCAGAAGCCTGCCGGTGCAGCGATGAATTCGCTCCGAAACCGCATCGCGATCCTGCTGATCGCCTCCATCATCGCGGTCATTGCGCTTGCGACGGTGGTGGCAGACCGGACATTGCAGCCGCCGCCGCCCGATGCCACCATCGAGCCCCTGGCCCGCAGCCTCGCCTTTGCCGTGACCATGGCCGAGCGCGATCCCTCCCTGCAACAGCCGGGCTATTTCCGGATCGAACCGAAACCGCCGGAAGGCGATCTCGACGGCATGTTGTCGGAATTTCTGGAGAAGGCGCTGGCCCGGGTCGGAGAGCCGCGCACCGCGATGGTCATCCGCTCGCCGGGAAACCCGGCACCGGTGGCGGCGATCGCGCTCGAAAAAGACGGCTGGCTGGTCGCCGACATTCCGCATATGGGTCCGCCGCCGGGCGGCTGGAAGATTTTCGGCATGTGGATCGGGCTGATCATCCTCGGCAGCGCCGCAATCTCGGTCTTTGCCGCCAGCAAGATCACCCGCCCGCTCGACATGCTGGAAAACGCCGCAGCCAGTATCGGTCCGGACGGTTCGCTGCCGCATCTGCCGGAAACCGGTCCCGGTGAAATCCGCGCCACGGCGCGGGCGCTGAACGAACTCGCCAGCCGCCTGAAGGCGGCGATGGAAAGCCGCATGCGCCTTGTCGCCGCCGCCGGCCACGATCTCAGAACCCCGATGACCCGCATGCGGCTCAGGGCGGAATTCATCGAAAACGACGAAGAGCGGGCAAAATGGCTGGCGGACCTCGAGGAACTCGACGCCATTGCCGACAGCGCCATTCTGCTGGTGCGTGAAGAAGTCAGCCAGGACAGCATCAAGACGATCGATCTCGGCAGGCTTCTCGGGGAAATCGTCAGCGAACTTTCCGACCTCGGCCATGCCGGTGCGCTCGATTTCACCGAGCCCGAGGCGGCCATGACCATCAAGGCCGCTCCGCTCGCACTCAAAAGAGCATTGCGCAACCTCGTGCTTAACGCCGTCACCCACGGCAGGAAGGCGCATATCGATCTGACCGAGGACACAAGCGAAATCGTCGTGACGATCAGGGACGAAGGCCCCGGCATTCCGCAGGAGTTGATCGGACGGGTTTTCGAGCCCTTCTTCCGGGTTGACCTCGCCCGCCGCAAATCCGTTCCCGGCGTCGGGCTCGGCCTTGCCATCGCCAAGGAAATCATCGAGCGTTTCGGCGGAGCGATCACCATTGCCAACCACAAGAAACAGGGGCTCATCCAGACGGTGATCTTCGCAAGAACGGCATGACGAACCGCCGGAATGCGCCCGGCGCAGCGGCAATGCCCGTCACGCCAGGAGCAGGCTTTCGGCATGGGCCATCATCAACGGGCCGACACCTTTTGCATCGTCGCTGACGACCGGCTCGGTCAGGTAATAATCCGGCGAGCCATCACGATAATTGCCCTCGAAACCGCCGAGGCCGGCGACATGCACGATGCCGGTCAAACGGACAACGCCCTGTTCGTCCGCCCTGAGACGTGTCTCCAGCAGCGCCCTGAGGGCACGATGGCCCGCCGACAGGGCCACATGCGCCTCCCTGCCCTCCACAAGCTCCAGCCGCGCGGCACGCAGCAGGGCATAAGCGAACATGGCCGAAGCGGATGTTTCCTCGTAATTGCCGACGAGACCCGGCTTGTCGAACACCTGCATCCACAGGCCGTTTTCCGTCTGCCGCGCGACGATGCCGCGGAGAAGAAGACGCGCGCTGTCGCGAAGGCCGGCCGTGGCGCCATCTTCCGGCAGGATCACCAGGGCGTCGACAAGCGCCATGGCGAGCCAGCCGACGGCCCGAGCCCATATGGCCGGTGACTTTCCGCTCTCGGGATCGGCCCAGCGCTGGCCGCGACTGTCGTCGTAACCATGGACATAAAGGCCGCCCGCATCGGCGGTGAGCGCAAGCGCCGACGAAAACTGGCGCAATGCATCATCGATCAGATCGGTGCGGCCCTTTGCCAGCGCATATTCGATCTGGAAAGGCAGTCCCATATAAAGCCCGTCCAGCCAGACCTGATGCGGATAACGCTTCTTATGCCAGTAATTGCCGGCCGGGATGCGCGGATGGGTGGCCAGTTGCCCGGCCAGATGGTCCGCCGCGACACGATAGCGGCGGTCGCCGGTTTCCGCCGCCAGAGGAAGGAGGATGCGCCCGGCGAGAATATGGTCGATATTATACTCCTGCGGATCGTAACCGGTGAGCGTTCCGTCAGCCGAAATCTGGGCATCGGCCAGACGCCGGAGGTGATCGTTCCAGTTACCGTTACCGGTGGCCTGAAACAGAAGCTGCAAACCCCGGTAGATACAGCCATCCTCATAACACCAGCTGCCACCCTTGTAGGGTTGATAGCGATTTAGGAATTGATGAAAATAGTCAGTAGCTTGCATGGTTTTTCTCAACATTTTCCAAGCGAAGGGACGGCATTGACGTGCGCCGGACCGCAGCACCTTTGCCGGCGAGACCAGCCGCGAATGGATCGTGCAAAGCCTTTCGCCGGAAAGGACGACGGGAATCTCCCGTCCCCCGGCCGCCCGGATTGAACTATGCCGCCTTGAACGGCGGCAGCTTGAACAGCGCTTCAGGATTGTCCACCAGCGCGAGATGGCGCGCCGCCTCGTCCGGCAGCCATCCAAGGGTGAGTTCCGCAAGACGGGCATCATCCGGATAGGCTGCGGTCTCGCGAATGGAGTTGTGCGGCCAGTTGGTGCCCCAGACGATGCGCTCGGGCGCGTGGGCCGCAATCACGCGCGAGAAGGCGGCGACGTCTTGATAAGGCCAGTCCTCGCGCGCGCTCTCGTAGACGCCGGCGAATTTGAACCAGAGATTGCCGCGGTCGATGAGCTGCAGAAGGGCCGACATTTCCGGACCATCCGTTTTGATGCCGCTGAAGAACTTGCCATGGTGATCGAACACCCAGCGGGAGCGGATTGTCCGGAGACGCGGCAGATGATCGAGAAGCCGGTTGCCGTCGAACTGGACCGCCACCATCCAGTCGGCCGCATACGCCCGTTCATCCACGGCTTCCAGCTCGGACAGATTCACCGCGCCGCCTGGCAGATCCATGATACGCGCGCCGACGGCCCCGGCGGCGGCGAGGCTTTCCATGTCCTTCTCCGTCGTACCGGCATCGATGATGACCACGGCGCGCGCCGCATCGCCGATTTCGGCGACGCAGGCGAGCGTATTGGCGTTGTCGCGCTGGTGGGCGTTGCCCTGCGTGATGATGACCCGGTCAATGCCGAGCCATTGCATGAGCCTGCGATAATCGGCAGGCCCCGGAAGCGCGCCCGGCGGCAGGCCCGGTCCGCCCGGAAGGGCGGGATAGCCCGGCAGATAGAGATGCATCTGCGTGTCGACGGCGCCTTTCGGAAAGGCGGGGTTCGGCGCTATGCCCGTCAACTGGCGTTCAAGGGTGCTCATGCGTCCGGCATCCTGAATTGGATGAGGGCGTCACGGTCGATCTCGATGCCGAGACCCGGTCCGTCCGGAATGGCGACGACGCCGTTCACCGCTTCGATCGGCTGTTTCAGCACGGCCTGGCGGAAGGGATTTGGCGTGCGGTCGAATTCCATGATCGGCTCGATGGGATTGACGCGCACCGGATCGGGCGTCATCGCCGCCATGAATTGCAGGGCCGCCGCGATCTGCACGCCCGTACCCCAGACATGCGGCACGATACGCACGCCGTGCAGCGTAGCGAGCGTCGCGATCTTCTGCGTTTCGGAAAAGCCGCCGCAGCCGCAGAGATCGGGCTGGAGAATATCCACGGCGCCGGCGGAGAGCGCCTGCCACATGCCATGACGCCCATGCCAGGTCTCACCGCCGGCAACGGGGATCGGCTGGCCCGCCCGCACCCGCTGATAGGCATCGAGCTGCTCGGGAACCACCGGCTCCTCGAACCAGTCGATGCCGAATTCGGCGGCGCGCTTGCCGAGCGTGATGGCTTCGGTGACGGTATAACCATGATTGGCGTCGATCATCAGCCGCATATCCGGCCCGATCGCGTCGCGCACCGCGGCGATGACCTGAAGGTCTTCCTCGATGCCGAAACCGATCTTGATCTTGCAGGCGTGAAACCCTTGCGCATGCCGTTCCGCCATTTCGGCGGCGTTGTCGGAAACGCGGTCCACGCCATCGCGCTTGAAGCTGCCGGTGGCATAGGCGCGCACGCTTTCGCGCCAGCGCCCGCCAAGCAGCATGGAGATGGAAGCGCCGTAGTGCTTGCCCTTGATATCCCACAGCGCGATATCGATGCCGGAAAGGGCCGTGATGCTGAGGCCGCGCTGGCCCTGATCGCGCAGGGCATTATAAAGCACGGCCCAGATCTTTTCGGTCTGGCGCGGGTCCTGGCCGATGAGCCAGCCGGAATAAGCCTGAACCACGGCGGCGTTCGGTCGCGCCGGACCGAGGCATTCGCCCCAGCCGACGGTTCCGTCGTCGCACTCGATTTCGACCAGAATATGGGCGCGGCGGTCGAAGCGCATGGAAGCGCTTTCGAACGGCGTGTCCAGCCGGTGTTCGAGCAGATGCGTCCGCACCGCTGTGATCTTCATGGCTCCCCTCCCGTTTTAACGCGATCAGGCCTTGCGCTTGTGCGTGCCGATCAGGGCATCGAGCATGCCGACTTCCTCATTCGTCAGGTCCTTCAGCGGCGCGCGCACCGGACCGGCGTCGAAGCCCTGCAGACGAACGCCCGCCTTGATGGCGGAGACCGCATAACCCTTGGCGCGGTTGCGGATCGCCATGAACGGATAGAAGAACTCTTTCAGGATGCGTTCGCAGGTGGCGCGCTCGCCGGCACGCAGCGCCGCATAGAACTCGTTGGCAAGACCCGGCACAAAGTTGAAGACGGCCGAGGAATAGGTGGTGAAACCGGCGCCGAGATAGGCTTCGGCAAACAGTTCCGCCGTCGGCATGCCACCGAGATACATCAGGCGGTCGCCCATCTTGGCGGTGATCTGGCGAACGAGGCCGATGTCGCCGGTGCCGTCCTTGAAACCGACAAGGTTCGGGCATTCGTCGCAAAGACGCGCGAGCGTATCGGCCTGGAGCACGGAATTGTCGCGGTTATAGACCATGACGCCGATACCGACGGACTGGCATACCTTCTTGATGTGGGCGTAAAGGCCTTCCTGCGGCGCATCGATGAGGTAATGCGGCAGGAGCAGGATACCGTCCGCGCCGACCTTTTCGACGGAGCGGGCGATATCGACGGCGATATCGGTGCCGTAACCGCAGCCGGAAACGATTGCCGTTTCACCGGCCACCTCCTTGGCGGCGGCAACGATGGTCGGAATTTCATCCGGCTTCAGCGAGAAGAACTCGCCGGTGCCGCCGGCGGCAAACAGCACCGGCGCCTTGTAACCGGCAAGCCATTCGACATGTGCCCTGTAGCTATCGGCCGCAAAACGGCCCTCGGAATCGAAATGGGTGACCGGGAAGGAGAGCAGGCCGGAGCCAAGCGCCGCCTTGATTTGTTCAGGGTTCATAACCGAAATTCCTCTGCAAGTTCACTGACTGAAAGCCACCTAAACCGCTTGCCGTATATTTGTCAACAACTCATCATATATCTTGTATGATGAATTTCGAAACCGGCGCGCATCAGCGCGCCAGCCAGCCGCCATCGACATTGAGGATGGCGCCATGCACATAATCCGCCGCCGGCGACGCCAGGAACACCGCAGCGCCGGCGATATCTTCGGAATGGCCCCAGCGGCCGGCCGGAATGCGCTCCAGAATGGCCTTGTTGCGGGCGGCATCCGCACGCAGCGCTTCGGTGTTGTTGGTTTCGATATAACCCGGCGCAATGGCGTTCACATTGATGCCCTTGGCGGCCCACTCATTCGCCAGCAGCTTGGTGAGGCCGGCAACGCCGTGTTTCGCCGCCGTGTAGGACGGTACGCGGATACCGCCCTGAAAGGACAGGAGCGAGGCGATATTAACGACCTTGCCGGAGCGGCCTTTCGCCAGCAGTTCCTTCGCAAAGGCCTGCGTGGTGAAAAACAGCGCCTTGAGGTTTACGTCCATCACCTCGTCCCAGTCGAGCTCGGAAAACTCGACGGAATCGGCCCGGCGGATGATGCCGGCATTGTTGACGAGAATGTCGAAACCGGCGTCCGTAAAACTGTCCTTCGCCGCCAGCGGATCGGCAAAATCGATGAGCAGCGCACTCGCCTTGCCGCCCCCTTTTGCGATGATGTCCAAAGTCTCGTCCGGCGCCCGGCGGGCGGCGCAGACAACCTCCGCGCCGGCGGCGGCGAGCCCGACCGCGATCGCCTGGCCAAGGCCCGTATTCGCGCCGGTGACGAGCGCCTTGCGTCCTTCAAGCGAAAAGGGATTTTTCATTTCAGGTCCCCCGGCTGGATGAAGTCCATGTCGGTATAGTCGACATTGTCGCCGGCCATGGCCCAGATGAAGGTGTAAGATCCAATCCCTGCGCCCGAATGGATGGACCAGGGCGGCGAAATGGCGCCTTCCTCATTGGAAATGAACAGATGGCGGGTCTCCTGCGGCTCGCCCATCAGATGCAATACGCGCGACTTCTCATCCATGCCGAAATAGAGATAGGCTTCCATGCGGCGGTCGTGAATATGCGAGGGAATGGTGTTCCAGACGGATCCGTCCTCAAGCGTCGTATAACCCAGCACCAGCTGGCAGCTTTCCATCACGAGCGGATGGATGAACTGGTTGATGGTGCGCTTGTTGGAGGTTTCCGTCGCGCCGAGCTTGACCTCCTTGCTGTTGGCAAGCGTGACGAGCTTTGCCGGAAGACTGCGATGCGCCGGGCACGAGGTGATGTAGAACCGGCCGGCGCCGTCAAAGGTGACCGCACCGCTGCCCGCACCGAGGTAAAGCACGTCGCCGCGATTGAGCGTATAGGTCTCGCCGCCGGCACTGACGGTGCCGGTCTCGCCGATATTGACGATGCCCATTTCGCGCCGGTCGAGGAAAGACGGCGTCTTGGTTTCCTCCACCTTGTCCAGCGTCAGCGGCGCGCCGTTCGGCACGGCACCGCCCATCACGAAACGATCATAATGGGTGTAGATCAGCCTGATTTCACCGGAGCGGAACATGTCGTTTGCAAGGAAATGCCGGCGGAGCCCTTCGGTATCCAGTGTCTTTGCATATTCCGGGTTCACGGCCTGCCTTGTTTCGACGGTCAGCATCAAACTCATCCTTCATGATTGTTGCGTATGGCACATAATATATGTTATCCGCTTTTTGTACGATCTGTATGACAAGGTCAAGAGGCAGGGCATATCTGGACCGCATCTCGGGCGTGCCATGCGTTTAGGAGAATTGCAATGAAACGGCTTCTTGTTACCGGCGCGGCAGGCCAGCTCGGCCGCGTCCTGCGCGAACGCCTTGCATCGATGGCCGGGACATTGCGTCTTGCCGATCTCGCGCCACTCGATCCGGCAGGCCCGAACGAGGAATGTGTGCAATGCGACCTTGCGGATGCGCAGGCTGTGGACGCCATGGTCGCCGGCTGCGACGGCATCGTCCATCTCGGCGGCATATCGGTGGAGAAGCCCTTCGAACATATTCTTCAGGGCAACATCATCGGGCTTTATAATCTCTACGAGGCCGCCCGCGCCCATGGATTGCCGCGGATCGTCTTCGCCAGTTCCAACCATACCATCGGTTATTATCCCCAGACCGACCGGCTCGGTCCCGACGTTCCCTTCCGCCCGGACGGGCTTTACGGCGTCTCCAAATGTTTCGGCGAAAACCTCGCCCGCATGTATTTCGAGAAATTCGGACAGGAGACGGCGCTTGTCCGCATCGGCTCCTGCACGTCGGAACCCAATAATTACCGCATGTTGTCCACCTGGTTCTCGCATGACGACTTCGTGTCGCTGATCGCGGCGGTGTTTCGTGCGCCGGTGCTTGGCTGCCCGGTCGTCTGGGGCGCATCCGCCAATGATGCCGGCTGGTGGGACAATTCGCATCTCGGTTTTCTGGGATGGAAGCCCAAGGACAATGCCGAGGCCTTCCGGCAGGACATCGCTCGAACCGTCCCCAAGCCGGATCCCAACGATGCGATCGCGCGCTTTCAGGGCGGCCTTTTCGTCGACAATCCGATCTTCAAGGAGACGTGAGATGTCGCAGGGACCTGTGCTGCGCCGGTGGCGGGATTGCATGCCGGGCAGCGAATGACGTATCGAGGAACGGTGCACGCAACGCGATTTTTTAGAACGGCGACCAAGATGACAAAAGCGACGACTTCCGAACCGGCAGCTCCACAGGGCAGAACGCTTGTGGTGAAGGTTTCGGAGGAGATCCGCAGCCAGATCGCCAAGGGCCGCTACAAGACCGGCGACCGCCTGCCTTCGGAAGCGCAGATGACACAGGAATTCGGCGTCAGCCGCACGGTGGTGCGCGAGGCGATCGCGTCGCTGCGCTCCGACGGCCTGGTCGAGCCGCGCCAGGGCGCCGGCGTCTTCGTGCTCGAGCCGGCGCCGGCCGAGCGGCGTCCCTTCCACAATGTCGATCTCGCACGCGTTTCCTCGCTGATCGAAATGCTGGAGCTGCGCACCGCCGTCGAAGGCGATGCCGCCGGCCTTGCCGCCATTCGCCGTTCACCGGCGCAGGAGGAAAAGATCATCGAGGCCTTTGATGCCTTCCGCGCCAGCGCCGCCAAGGGCATTCCGACGGCAGAGGCCGATTTCGCCTTTCATCTGGCCGTGGCCGAAGCCACCAACAATCCCCGCTTCAGCGAATTTCTGCAGGTGCTCGGCCCGACCGTCATCCCACGCCGCGCGGTGGCCGGAAACGGCTCCGAGACGGTGCTGTCACCCGCCGATCTCAGCCGCCTCGTGGGCGAACACGAAGCAATCCTGATCGCCATACAGGACGGCAACGAGGAGGCGGCGCGCAGCGCCATGCGCAACCACCTGAAAAGCAGCCAGATGCGTTACCGCGCCATGCTGCGCGCGCCGCGCTGAAGGCGCCCGCCCCAACCGCATTGCATGACCGAGGAGACCCCAAATGCAACAGCTTCCGACATTCCCCACCGTTTCGCCTGACGATGGCGTCGAACGCACCGTGCTGTCCGAAGCCCCCGAACTGATGGTCGTGTCCTTCCGCTTCAAGACCGGCGCCGAAGGCAAGCTGCACAGCCATCCGCATGTGCAATCCACCTATGTCGCCAGCGGCAGCTTCCGTTTTTACCGTGACGGCGAGGCCTATGATCTTCAGAAAGGCGACAGCCTTGTCGTGCCCGGCCATATCGAACATGGCTGCCTGTGCCTGGAAGAGGGCGAGCTGATCGACTGCTTCACCCCGCGCCGCGACGATTTTCTCTGATCCGGCGCTCAGCCGCCGGATAAATCCCTGAGGGTGCGCGGCAGGCTGTTCATGCATTGTGCGCCGGATGGCGTGACGAAAAACTGATCCTCGATCATCAGCGCGCCCAGCCCCTCGCCATAAAATGGCGCTTCAAGCGCGACCACCATGCCGGGAAGAATGATCTCCTGATTGTCATGGGAAAAGAACGGCCATTCCTCGATGCCGACGCCGCCGCCGACGGCATGGCCGAAATGACCGCGATAATATTCGCTGAAGCCGTCCTTGCGCATCGAGGCCAGCATGGCGGCGTGCACGGCGCCGAACCTGTTGCCTGGGCGGAGCGCCTCCAGCCCGGCGGCGAAGGCGCCTTCCAGCGCCTTGAATATATCGGCCGCCAGCGGCGATACCGCTCCCCATGAGAAGGTTCTTGCGCCATCGGAGGAATAGCCGTCGACCAGCGTGCCGACATCGGCCTTGATCAGCGCTCCCGGCGCGACCGTCGCCGCCATGTCCGACAAGGCCGGACCTACCGATATGTAATCCCAATGTCCGCTCAGCGAAAAACCGGATGTCTGCGCATGCGCCTGCGCACCGGCCTTCCAAGCGGCGGAAAGCCGGCCAAGCGCCGCACCGGGCCGGACGGCGGCGGCCATTGCGACCAGCCCGGCCTCAGCCGCCGCCGCCGCTTGCCTTAAAAGCGCAATCTCGCGGTCGGATTTCACGGCGCGCAGACGGCGAAGCACGGTTGAACCATCGATCCAGTTCACATCGGGAAGCGCCTGACGCAGAGCGAAAAAATCGGCGGCGGGCATGAATTCAAGGTCCGCGCCGATACGCGCCGCAGACAGGCCGCGTTCCCGCAGCAGATCGGAGAGCAGGCCAAAACAGGCGGCGCGATCGAATGTCTCCGGTCTCGGGCCGCCGGAAGTCGTGAGGCGGTAGGCGTCGTCCACCTGCCTTGCGGTTTCCACTCCCGAAAGATCGACCATATCGATCCAGATGCGATGGCAGCGCAGATCGATATCCGGTGCGGCCTTCCTGACGAGCGGGGCGGCATGATCGCTGACGACGGCGGCAAGCCCGGCCGCCGCATCGGCCGGCACCAGGGCAATCACTGAGCCCGCCCTGCCCCACATCGCCGCTACGCCGGCCTGGGCGCCAACCGCATAACGGAAAGCTTCCGGCTGGAACAGCACCAGCGCATCGATATCCGCCTCCCGCATCAGCTGCTGCGCCCGGCTTCGGTCGATATCGCTCATGGGAACCCCGGTTATTCTCTGCCTGCCGTGTTTTACGGCGCGTTTTATGAAACTACGCTTTAGCAGTCGTCGGGAGAGGAAAGAAGGTGGAAGATGACATCTCCACCCCAAAGGTCGTCAGCTGAGGCGACCGCATGCCACTTGTTTCTTCTCCCCGGCAGGGGAGAAGAAACACGCCGCACCGCCTTGCCCTATCCGGCCAGGGGCGACGGAGAACCCGGGGCCTATGGCGGTTTACGCCTCCAGCCACGTCACCTGTTCGGCCGTCAACGCAATATCCAGTGCCGAAAGACTGTCTTCCAGCTCGGCGATGGTGCGCGGCCCGATCAGCGGGATGACCGGAAAAGGCTGGGCGATGACATAGGCAAGCGCGATGTGGATCGGGTGGCGGCCGAGTTTCCGCGCAAGTTCGATTGCCCGGTCGCGGCGGACGAAATTGCGGTCGGAATACCAGACGCGGACGATTTCCTCATCGTCATGCTTGTCCCGCCCTGCCCTGTCGGTGAAGAAACCGCGCCCCTGGCTGGACCAGGCGAAATTGGGGATCTGGCGCGATTGCAGCCATGCCTTCCATTCGTCATCCGATGCGGCAACGCAGCCCGCCCAGATGGGATCGAGCATTTCGGCGAGCGAAAAATTGTTGGAAAGCGCGCCCGGAGCCTGCTTGCGGTTCTTCTCCGCATAGGCGGCCGCCTCATCCATGCGTTCACGCGTCCAGTTGGAGCCGCCGAAAATGCCGCGAATGCGTCCGCGCCGGACTTCGGCATCCATGGCATCGACAAATTCGCCAACCGGAACGTCCGGATTGTCGCGATGCATGAAATAGGCATCGACATAATCCGTCTTCAGCCGTCCAAGCGACTGATCGAGCTGCTTTGCGATCATATCAGGATAGCAGAGCGGCGAATGCGCGCCCTTGCCGATCAGTACGATTTCCTCGCGCGGCACCTTGCGGCTGGTGTGCCAGTCGCCGAAAATCGCCTCGGTCCTGCCTGCGCCATAAACATAGGCCGTATCGAAGAGATTGCCGCCCGCCTCGTAAAAGGCGTCGAGCGTCAGGGATGCGGCGGCGAAATTGGGGAAGAATTCGAAACCGAGCGCGACCACGGAAGCGGGCTTGGCAAGGCCCGGTATCTGCCGCTTCGGCACTGCATTTCCGGCCACGACCTTGCCGCCGGCAATATTCGCGATGCGCGACGTTGCCTTTTCGACGCTGTATTCGAGGCCGACGGATGCGCGCCACTGATCCATGACACGGAGATTGCCAAGACTATCGGCCCAGGCCATGCCGGGTGCCGCGAATTCCTGTTTGCCCTGGCGGATCGCCTCGCCCGCCGCATCGACCTCGAAGGAATAAAGCCAGCGATCCTCCGGCAATTCGATGGTTTCGACCTTGTCGCCCCTGATGATATCGATCCTGCCGGTACCGCCCTTGTGGCCGGCGGCGAACCAGAAATCCTTGACCTCGATGCGGCCCTCTGAGCCGATGATGCGCAGCACATTGTCCTGCGCCGCCATGATCGAGCACGAGACTTCGGCGACGATGCCGTTTGCGAATTTCAGGACGGCCGAGGCCCATTCATCGACGCCCGACTGGCCGAGATGGGCCGCACCCGCCACTTTTTCCGGCTCGGCAAAAGGTTTTCCATCCACAGCGCCCGCGATCATCCGCACCATGGAGACCGGATAACCGCCGACATCGAGAATGCCGCCGCCCGCCATTTCATTGGCGAAAAGCCGGTGATCGGCCCGGAACGAGCCCATGTTGAAACCGAAACTGGAACGGATGATGCGGATATCGCCCACCGCACGGCTCCTGACCAGTTCGAGCAACTTCGCCGTCTGCGGGTGCAGGCGATACATATAGGCTTCGCCCGCGAAGACCCCCGCCTTTTTGGCTTCATGGAAAATGGCGTCAGCATCATAGGCGGACAGCGCGATGGGTTTTTCCACCAATACATTCTTGCCGGCGCGAATGGCCTTGATCGCCCATTCGGCATGGCCGGTATGGGGTGTGGCGACATAGACGGCATCGATATCGCGATCGGCAAGCAGCGCGTCGTAACCATGGATGATGCGCGCGCCGGCAAAGGCTTCGGCAAGACCGGGCTTGTCCGGATTGCGGGTGGCGATGGCCTCTAACCTGCCGGTGCGGGAATGGGCGATACCATCGGCAAACGTCCTGGCGATGGTGCCCGGGCCGATGATGCCCCAGCGGATCGATTGTGCGGTCGTCATGAAATCCTCGTCTTTCCTATGAGCATTGGTGCTTGGGAGAAGGGTCAGCGCAGGCGTTCGCCCTTGCTGTCGAAAAGGAACGCCTTGCGGGCGGAAAGGCCGACAGTCAGCCGGTCGCGATTGCCGACATCGCGCGATTCCGGCCGTTCGATGAT
Source organism: Agrobacterium sp. NPDC089420 (assembly GCF_044900305.1). Classification (NCBI taxonomy): domain Bacteria; kingdom Pseudomonadati; phylum Pseudomonadota; class Alphaproteobacteria; order Hyphomicrobiales; family Rhizobiaceae; genus Agrobacterium; species Agrobacterium sp. NPDC089420. The sequence continues at coordinate 161,645 of NZ_JBJDMY010000013.1, forward strand.
AAGCTGCTCGCCGCCTTGCGCGCGGGCATAGACGTAGCTGGTATTGCCGAGATGTTCGGCGACATCGACATGAACGGTGAGATCGGCATCGCCGGCACCCGCATCGGCGAAATGTTCGGGCCGGATGCCGAGCGAAACCTTTGCGCCCTCGTTCAAACGGTCCTTTACGGGCAGGGTCAGCCGCACCGCGGGATCGCTGTCCAGCGAGAGCGTCACGCTCTCCGCGCCGCTGCCGATGATGGTGGCGTCGAGAAAATTCATTTTCGGTGAACCGACGAAACCGGCAACGAAACGGTTGGCGGGATCGTCGTAGAGATCGAGCGGCGCACCGACCTGTTCGATATTGCCCGCCCGCAGCACGACGATCTTGTCGGCCAGCGTCATCGCCTCGGTCTGGTCATGGGTGACATAAATCATCGTGGTGCCGAACTGCTTGTGCAGCCGCGAGATTTCCACGCGCATCTGAACCCGCAATTCGGCGTCGAGGTTCGACAGCGGCTCGTCGAACAGGAAGACCTGCGGTTCACGCACGATGGCGCGGCCGATGGCGACACGCTGGCGCTGGCCGCCGGAGAGCTGTTTCGGCCGGCGGTCCATCAATTCGTTGATCTGCAGGATTTCGGCGGCGCGGTTGACCCGCTTTTGCGTATCCGCCTTCGGGTTGCCGTTCATCCTGAGGCCGAAGGAGAGATTTTCGGCGACCGTCATATGCGGATAAAGCGCATAGGACTGGAACACCATGGCGATGCCGCGATCGGCCGGATCGGCGTCGCTGACCGTCTTGCCGCCAATCACGATATCGCCGCCGGAAATGTCTTCCAGCCCGGCGATCATTCTGAGAAGCGTGGATTTGCCGCAGCCGGACGGGCCGACGAAAACGACGAATTCCCCGTCCTCCACCTCCAGATTAGCGCCATGGACGACTTCCAGCGCGCCGTAACGCTTGACCACGTTCCTGAGCGAAAGTTCCGCCATGCGGCCTCCCCTTACTTGACTGCCCCGGCGGAAATGCCGGCGATGAAGTGACGCTGCAACGCCACGAAAACCACGAGGATGGGCGCGGTGAGCAGCACCGCACCGGCCATGATGCCGCCCCATGACACCTTGGTCAGCCCGATGAGGGTGCCAAGCGCCACGGGTGCGGTCATCATTCCTGGGCGGGAATTGATGAGAAGCGGCCAGAGATAGTTGTTCCACGAGGCCAAGAAGAGGATGATCGACAGCGCCGCCATGGTGGGCCGCGCCAATGGCAGGGCGATGCGCAGGAAGATCTGCCACTCCTTCACGCCCTCCACCCGTGCCGCATCAAAAAGCTCGGTCGGCATCATCGAGAAGGATTGCCGCATGAACAGCACGCCGAGCGAATTGAACAGCGGCGGCACGATCAGCGCCACCCAGGTGTTGGCGAGCTTGAACTCCCGCGCCACCATGATGAATTGCGGAATGACGACGACCGCGAAAGGCAGGGTGATGGTGCCGAGGATGATGGCGATCACCACCCCGCGTCCGGCGAAACGGTAACGCGCCAGCGCCCAGCCCGCCATCGATGTCAGCAGTACGGAAAGAACCGTGTAGATGACGGCGACGGTGATCGAGATGAACATCGCCCTGAGAAAATTCGTATCCGCCTGCAGGTTGTTGAAATTCTCGACGAAATTGCTGGAGGGAACGAGCACGATGTCCGGGCTGAAAATGCCGTAATCCGGCATGGTCGAGAACACGAACATCATCCACAACGGAAACAGCCAGATGATGGCGAGCGGCGTCAGAGCCGCATGCAGCGCGATCTTCTGCCAGAAAAGCGACCTCGACTTCGATCTCATTTCGGCTCCCTCCCGACCCAGAGATTAAGCAGCGAAATGGCGATGGCGAGCGCCGCCATGGTGTAGGCGATGGCCGAGGCGTAACCGAAATTGAGCGAGGTAAAGCCCTGGCGGTACAGGAACAGCCCCAGCGTCTCCGTGCCGCCGCCCGGCCCGCCGCGATTGGTGATGAGGAAAGGCTCGGCAAACAGCTGCATGGTGCCGATGACCGACAGGACGACGCAGAACAGGATGATGGGTTTGAGGAGCGGCAGGGTGATGTAAAGGAATTGCTGGCGCTTGCTCACCCTGTCCAGCGTCGCCGCCTCGTAGACATCACCCGGAATGGATTGCAGCCCGGCCAATATGATGATGGCGTTGTACCCCGCCCAGCGCCAGGTGACGGCGATGATGACGAGCGCCATGGCGGCATTGGCATTGTCGAACCACGAGATCGGCGACAGGCCGACGGAGGTGATAAGTTTGTTGATGATGCCGAAATCGGCGCTGAACATCAGCCGGAACACCGCCGCATAAGCGACCTCGCCGACGACAACAGGCGCGAAAAAGGCGAAACGATAAAGCGGCCGCGCCTTCAGCAGCGGCGAGTTCAGCAGCACTGCCATGACGGTGGCGAGCGCGATCATCACCGGCACCTGAATGACCAGGATGATCAGTGTGTTATAAAGCGCATTGTAAAAGGCAGGATCGGAAACGAGCCGCCCCCAGTTCATGGCGGGTGCGAACCGCCACGGATTGATGCGCGTGTTCTGGAACGACAGCATGAACGAGCTGATGATCGGCCAGACCCAGAAGGTGGCGAAAATCAGCAGATAGGGCGCAAGAAACGCGTAAGCGATCCTGTTCCTTGACGGCATGACGACCTCCAGATGCCGGCGATTTGGCCGGATAAATGGAAAAGCTTGGAAGAGGCCCGCCCCCGTTTGAGGGAAAGGCGTCGCAAGGCGGTGCCCGCAGGTTTCTTCTTCCCGTGAGGGAGAAGCTGGCCCGAAGGGTGGGATGAGGGGGCAAGCTCTCGGCCTATCGCTGACGCCGCCCCCTCATCCCGCTGCCGCGACCCTCTCCCCGGCGGGGAGAAGAAATTCGTGGCGCCCGCTCGGTTCCTAAACCGCCGGTTTACTGCGCGACCGGCAGCCCCGTGGCCGTCTCGATCTGCTTGGCCGCATCGTCAAGCGCAGCTTTCGCATCCGGATATCCGCCCGCGAAATATTTCGTCTGCGTCGCCTTGTAGATCGCATCCGCATCCGACTGGAACGCTGTGCCGCGGCTCGGCACGATCTTCGGCAGGGTGGCGAGAATATCGGTCCAGACGGCCTGACCGCCCCAGTAGGGCTGCTTTTCCTTGACGAAAGGATCGTCGACGGCCGACAGCAGCGAGGGAACCAGGCCAAAGGATTTCAGCATCGTCACCTGACCTTCATTGGTCGTCAGCGCGTAATCGATATATTTCCACGCCGCTTCCTTGTGCTGAGACGTCGAGCTGATCGCCAGCGACGAACCGCCGAGATTGGCCGCATGCGGACCATCCGGCGTCAGGCTCGGCATCAGATAGACGCCCCATTTGCCGGAAAGGTCGGGTGAGCCGGAACGAACCGTGCCTTCATACCAGGCGCCATACATCTGGCTGGCGGCCTTGCCGGCGGTGTTGGCCTGGATTTTTTCATCCCAGATCGCCGCCGTGATGATGCCCGCATCCTTCATCTCCTTGACCTTTTCAAGGGTCGCGACACAGGCGGGCTGATTGATGGTGATGCTTTGGCCATCGGTCGAAAAGTAACCGCATCCCTGCTCATTGGCGATCATGCGAAACCATTCGCTATCACCGTTGAAGTCGGCCTGCGCCATGACGGTGCCGGGATTGGCGGCCATGACCTTCTTGCCGGCGGCGATGAAATCGTCCCAGCTTTTGATCGTGGCCGGATCGACGCCTGCCTTCTCATAGAAGTCGCGGCGATAAAATACCGCCACTGGGCCGGAATCCCACGGAACCGCATAAGCGACACCGTCGACCTCCAGCTCCGTGCGTTTGAAGTCCGGGAAAAGCGCCTGTTTCTCAGGCGTGTAGCCAAGCTCGGTCAGATTGGCGAAACAATCGGGGAAACGACTCCAGAACAGTTCCGCCTCGAAATTCTCGATGGTGACGATATCAGGAAGACCATCGCCGCCGGCTGCGCAGGCGGCCAGCGTCTTGTCAAAAACCTGATTGTTTCCAAGGTCTTCAACGACGATCTTGATATCCGGATTCTGCTTGTTGAAGCCCTCCACCGTGGATTTCAGCGCGGAAGCCGCGACATTCCAGCTCCAGATGGTAACGGTCTCGGTTTGCGCGAGGGCCGGCGCTGCGAGCAGCAGCATGGCCGTGGACGCGCCAAGAAATTTCAAGCACATTGAAAACCTCCCTTTTTCAATTGCCGTTCTTCAGCGAACATGGGCACATTAGCGGCAGCAGGAAATCTGTCTCGTAAAAAGGGAACATCGATTTGGCGAAAAGTAAGATTGTCGAAAGAGCATTCTACCAGCCCGGTGCAAGCAGCATTGAAGGCATGCCAACGACGCTTCAGCTTTTTCACAATCATCCGCCCGTCATGCTGCGGCCGCACTGGCACGCGCAGGTGGAGGTAAACTACGTGATGTCGGGATCGGTGCATTATCTGATGGGCGACCATGAGCTTTCGCTGAAGGCCGGTGAGATGTGTATTTTCTGGGGCGGGCAACCGCATCAGATGGATTATTGTTCGGACGATTCCTTTTATGCCGGCGCCCATCTGCCGCTCGTCCATTTCTTCCGCATGCGCTTCCCGGCCACCGTCTCCAGTCTGCTGATGGGTGGCGCGACGATGGTGAGCGCGGAGACGGACAAGGCCGATGCGGAAAATTTCGGCCGCTGGTTTCGTTACGTTACCTCAGGTGATCCGGCAAAGGCGCAGCACGCGGTGGAGGAATTGCTGCTCAGGGTCGAGCGGATGTTTCTCGAACCCTATTCCATCATGTCCGCCGCCCTGGATAGACAACGCAAGCAGGACGACGAAAGCATGGCGCCCTCCATTGGCGTCGTGCGTATGTGCGATTTCATCGCGGCCAATTTTCTCGATGACATCGACGCGGCCGATATTGCCCGCGCCGCCTCGCTTCATCCGAAATATGCGATGAACCTGTTCCGCAAATCCACCGGCATGACGCTGATCAAATACCTGACCCTGCTGCGGCTTTCCCGCGCGCAGGCGATGCTGATGACCGGCAAGGACAACATCCTGCAGATCGCCATGGAAAGCGGCTTCGGCTCCGTCAGCGCCTTCAACAAGGCCTTTCGCCAAATCGCCGGCATGTCGCCTTCCGATTTCCGCCGCGACATGCGGGCGGCTGCGGCTTAGGGTATTTCCGATGCAGCCGTTACCGTAAGCAACCTACATGGTGCCGACCCGTCCCATCTCCACCCCTCATTCCTGTGCTTGTCACAGGAATCCAGCCGACGCGCGTCTGCGCGGCGGGAAGGAATCCCTCTCAGCCCAAGGACTTGGGCTGGCTGGATCCCTGTGACAAGCACAGGGATGAGGAGCGTTAAGCCTAGTCCCCTATATCTTCCAAGTCGGAAGAAGCAGCGCTGCGCTGCCGCGCCGCCTGACGATAGGCCCTGGGCGAGCTGCCCAGCATTCGCCGGAACATGGTGGTGAAAGCCGGGATGTTCTCATAACCGGCATCCAGCGCCACATTGGTTACGGCCTCTCCCGCCGCAAGCCTTGGCAGCGAGGCGAAAATGCAGGCCTGCTGACGCCAGGTGACGAAGCTCACCCCCAGTTCCTTGCGAAACAACCGTGTAAACGAGCGCCGGCTGATGCCCATGGCGGCCGCCCAGTCATCGATCTCCACCCGCGCCACAGGCCTGTTCAGGAAATCGCGGCATAATCCGGCAAGGCGCTGATTGCCGGGAAATGGCAATCCGAGCGGGCGTTCCGGCAGACGGTTGATTTCGTCCAGCAACAGCGCCCGCACCAGACCGCGCCGATGGAAGGCGACCGGTTGATGCTCTTCGCTCAACAATTCCGCAATCAGGCTGGAGGCAAGTGGGGTGATTTCCACCACCCTTGGCACCTCCGCCTGAAACAGGTCGGGATGAACGTAGATCGAATGCATTTCCACCGTCGAAATGGTCTCAGATTCGTGTTCCAACCCGGCGGGAATAATGAGCCCGTGGCCGGGCGGGATCATCCAGCGGCCATCTGCGGTGCTGACCAGAACGACGCCTTGATGGGCGTACCAGATCTGCGTCCGGCGATGGCTGTGGACCGGTCCCAGGTGCCCCTTGGAATAGGTGCGGCAAAGCGCCAGCACCGGTTCGTTGGTGCCGTCGATCAGGTTCAGCATATAGTTGTGGTCTTCGGCCGAGAAGGAGCCGTAGACCAACGACTTGATTTTTGCCATTTGGCCCACTCACAAAGAAAATCGTCCAGAACACAAATGCAGGCCAGAAACAATATGAATAAAAGCGGGAAGAAATAAAGACATGTTTCCCGCTTCGTCAGCGGGAATCTGGAGAGGATAAATCATGGCCACCGTCACCAGCGCCGGGTTCAACCCGCAACGCACGGCGTTTTCGATCATCGCAGCCGCCAGCTTCTGCCATATGCTGAACGACATCATGCAATCGCTGCTGACGTCGCTTTACCCGCTGCTGAAGGCCAATTATGCGCTCGATTTCGTGCAGATCGGCCTGCTCACTTTCGCCTTTCAGGTCACCGCATCGTTGCTGCAGCCTGTTGTCGGCATGGTGACCGACCGCTGGCCCATGCCGTTCTCGCTGCCCGTCGCCATGCTGTCCACCTGCGCCGGCCTCATCACGCTCGCCTTTGCCCACAGCTTCGAGGTTCTGGTAATCGGCGCCTGCCTCATCGGCATAGGCTCGGCGATCTTCCATCCGGAAGCCTCCCGCGTCGCACGCCTGGCCTCCGGCGGCCGTCATGGGCTGGCGCAATCCTTCTTCCAGGTCGGCGGCAATACCGGCACGGCGATTGGCCCGCTGCTCGCCGCCTTCATCGTCATCCCGCTTGGTCAGTCGAGCCTCAGCTGGTTCTCGCTGATCGCGCTGCTGGGATTCGGCGTGCTGTCTTGGGTCGGCGTCTGGTACACCCGCCACCGCCGCGCAACCGTCGGCAAGGCGCCAGCCAGCCGTGCCCTGCCGCTGGCACGCGGCACCGTGATGCTGACGCTTCTGGTGCTGGTGGTCCTGACCGCCACCAAGAACGCCTATCTCGCCAGCCTGTCCAGCTACTTCACCTTCTACACCATCGACAAGTTCGGTCTCGGCGTACAGGACGCGCAGGTTCTGCTGTTCCTTTTCCTCGGCGCTTCGGCACTGGGCGTGTTCTTCGGCGGCCCGATCGGCGACCGTTTCGGCTCACGCGTCGTCATCTGGTTCTCGATCCTCGGCGTCATTCCCTTCGCGTTGCTGCTGCCCTATGCCAACCTGTTCTGGACGGCGGTTCTCGTGGTCGTCATCGGCTTCGTCTTTTCCTCCGCCTTCTCGGCCATCGTCGTCTTCGCGCAGGAACTGGTGCCGGGACGCGTCGGCCTGATTGCCGGCATGTTCTTCGGTTTCGCCTTCGGTTTTGGCGGCATCGGCGCTGCGGTTCTCGGCGTCTATGCCGATAAGGAAGGCATCGAATTCGTCTACCGCATCTGCTCCTACATGCCGCTGCTCGGCCTTCTGACGGTGTTCCTGCCAAAACTGCCGAGCCACCGCTAAAAGCCTCGCCTTCAACGCTTTTCAACACGGCGGTCACCTGTGATACTCAGGTGACCGCCCTATTTCGTTGAGCGAACCCCACCGATGCAGATACCGATAAAATCGATCCTCATCTTCCATGCCGCAGCAAGGGCCGGCAGCATTTCCCGGGCGGCGGAGGAATTGAGCGTCACTCCTTCGGCCGTTTCCCAGCAGATACAGGTTCTGGAAGGCCAGCTTGGCACGACGCTGATGGCGCGAACCGGCCGCAAGGTGACATTGACCGAGGCGGGCGAGCGGTATTTTTCGATGATCACCGCCCAGATCGAGCAGATATCAGACGCCACCGACAGTATTCGCGGCTTCCGTTCGGTCACCACGCTGACGATCCGGGCAACGCCGACCATATCCAACAAATGGCTGCTGCCGCGTCTCGGCTCGTTTCTGGAGGAACACCCGGAACTGGAAGTGCGCCTCGACGGCACCAACGAGCCGACAGATTTTTCGCAGGAACTCGTCGATATAGAATTGCGCCATGGCGATGGCCGCTGGCCGGGCCTCTTCGTCGAAGGGCTGGTGGAGGAGGAATTCCTGCCGGTCTGTTCGCCGAATTATCAGGGTGCGGGTAAATTTCTGCCCGAGGAATTGCAGAACCAGCGGCTTATCCATTCGGTCAAGGCGCAGGCGCAATGGAACCACTGGTTTCCGCTGGCGGGCGTGACGGCCGAAAAGCGCTGGCGGCGTGTCCTGTTCGACCGCAGCCACATGGCCATCGATGCCGCCGTTCTCGGCATCGGCGTGGCGCTGGAAAGCACCTTGATGATGGAGCGGGAGCTGCAGGATAAAATGCTGGTGCCGGCCGTGACGGACGCACCACGCATCAAGCTCGTGACGCAATGGATCGTCTGCCCGCATTCCCATCTGCGACAGAGAAAGGTGATGCTGTTTCTGGAGTGGATGCGGAAACAACGCGACGAGTGGCAAGCCCGCCGCGTTGTCTGAGGTTTCAGGCAATCCGTTTTCGCGTCAATAAAGCCCCATCAGCCGGATCGGCCCAAGCGTCAGCACCGGGAACAGCACCAGCGCAAAGATGGCAAGCGTCAGCACCGTCATCGGCGCCAGCGAACCACGAATGACATCCTCGATCTTCATATTCGCCACCTGGGCTGCGGCAAACAGGCAGACCCCCACCGGCGGCGTCACAAGCCCGAGCGTCAGCGTCATGACAGTCACGATCAGGAAATGAATGGGGTCGATGCCGAGCGCCTCGACCGGCGGCATCAGCACCGGGATGAGGATGAACATCGCCGGAATGGCTTCCATGAAGATTCCGATGATGAGCAGGAACACGAAGATGACCAGCATGCCGGACATCGGCCCGAGATCCATCGCCTTCAGGAGATCAGCCACCTGCTCCGGCAGGCCGTCGAAGGTGAATATCCACGCGGCAAGCTGCGAGGTGGCGGCGATGAACAGGATCGTGCCGGAAATGCGCGCCGTCGAGATCAATATTTCCGGCAGTTCGCGCACCGGCAACGTGCGGTAGACGATGACGCCGAGCACCGCCACATAAACCACCGCAATGGCAGCCGCCTCCGTTGGCGTGAACAGTCCGCTGGCAATGCCGATGATGAGGATCAGCGGGGTCAGCATCGGCAGGATGGCGCGCAGACCGGTGACCACCACCAGACGGACATTGAACGGCGTCGGCGGATTGTAACCGTAATGCACCGAATAGAAATGGTTGAAGACCAGAAACGCGAAGGCGATAAAGAGGCCGGGCACGAGGCCTGCGATCAGCAGCGTACCGATGGACACGTTGGCGATCGAGCCGGCAATGACGATCAGGATCGACGGCGGAATGATCGAGGAGAGCGTGGAGGTGCAGAGCGTCATGCCGACGGCATAACCCTTCGGAAATCCATGCCGCTCCATGGCCTTGATCTCGATGGCGCCGACCGAGGCGATATCGGCGACGGACGAGCCGGAGACGCCGGAAAAGATCACCGAGGAGATGACGTTGACGTGGCCAAGCCCGCCGGGAAGCCAGCCGACCATGGCCTCGGCGAAATCGAAGATGCGCTCCGCCACCCGCCCCCGCTCCATGACCGTGCCAACGAGAATGAACAGCGGCACGGCGACGAGCAGGAAGGAGTTCATCGACGAGAACATCGTCTGCGACAGCAGGTCCATGGGCATGGAGGTGAAGAGCCACAGCGTGCCGACGCTGGCGAGCGCCAGCGCAATGGCAAGCGGCACGCCGAGCATGCTGAGACCGAAAAAGGCGACGAGAAGAAAGACCGACATGGCTCAATGTCCTGCTGAAATGGAGATATCGGCATGGGCGATCTCGTCCGCCGGCAGGCCAAGCTCGGGAAGCGCGATGAGCTCCCGGCGGCTGCGCAACGATTCGATGATGGCGAGCACGGCGATGATGGCGGAAACGGGCAAAACCATGCCGATGGCCCACATCGGGATCGGCAAAGTGGCGGCGGTCTCGTTCATCATGATCTGCTGGCGCACCAGTGTCAGGCCCGTCCAGCCCATCATGCCGAAGAAGAACACCGATGAACCGACATAGATCGGCACCGCCAGCCGCCGGAAGAAGCGGTGGAACAGCACCAGAAACACCACGACACGGGCGCTTTCCACGGTGCGGAAACCGGCGGCAAGGCCAAGGAAGACCATCCAGATGAAAAGAAAGCGGGTCGCCTCCTCTGTCCAGGGAAGCGGACTGCCGATGAGGCGGCCGATGACCTGAAGAAGCACGACGATGAGAATGCCGGCACAGGCTGCCCCCGCGGCTATATCGGCGATGAGTTTTACGATGGTGCCGAGCACCGAAGGTTTCGTATCGCGCATGACAATACCCTTCCACTGCTGAAACCGGATATCCGGTGAAACGAATGCCACCCTGCCTTTCCGGCAAAGCAACGCCTGCTGACGTTTGGGGACGGCCGGGCCTGCCAAAAGATGCAGGCCCGGCCTCCAACTGCGGGAAACGTCAGTTCGTCTTAAGGAAAGCCTGCGTCTTGTCGAAGAACACCTGATCTTTCACGAGAGCCGAGAACTTGGCCGAAAGCCCGGCCGCGACCTCTACGAACGCCTTGCGCTCGTCGTCGGTCAGCGTGTTGACCTCCATGCCGTTTTTCTTCAGCGTTTCGAGCGACTTGTCGATATCGGCAGCGTCGTTTTCGGCCTTCCAAAGCTCGGTTTCAGTCGCCGCCTCCTTCAGCGCCGTCTTGAAGCCCTCGTCGAGACCTTCGAAGCGGGCCGGGTTCATGCCCAGAACCCAGGCATCGGCAATGTGGTTGCTGATCGTCAGATACTTCTGCACCTCGTAAAGCTTGGCGCTGACCGGCACGTTGACCGGATTTTCCTGTCCATCGACGACCTTGAGCTGGAGCGCATTGTAAACTTCAGCGAAGGCCATCGGTGTCGGGGCAGCCCCCATGGCGCCGAAGAACTCGACCCAGAGCGGATTGTTCGGCACCCGCAGCTTCATGCCCTTCAAATCGGCCGGCGATTTGATCGGCGCCTTGGAATTGGTGATCTGGCGCAGCGGCCGCGACCAGAGATCAAGCCCGAGAATGCCGATCTTGCTCAGGCCGGTGGAAAGCTCCTTGCCGAGATCGCTGTCGAGATAGACCCGGAGCTGGTCGATATCGCGGAACTGGTAGGGAATGGCGATGGCGGTGAACTTCGGATTGAATGTCGCGTAAAGCGAGGTGGAGTTCAACAGCATGTCCAGCGAACCGCCCGCCAGCTGCTTGACGCCCGCCGAAGGGTCGCCGCCATACAGCGTGCCGTTCGGAAATACCTTGATCTTGAGTTTGCCGTCGGTCTTTTTCGAAACGATCTCGGCAAACTTGTTGGCGGCGAGCGTGATTTCGGAATTGTCGGCATCCGGCGTCGAAAGCGTCAGCGTTTCGGCCTGTGCGATGGATGCGACCAGCATGGTGGCGGCGAGAGCCAGCCCGTAAAGTTTCGAAATTTTCATGTGTTCCTCCCTTGTTATCTCTAGACAGTTTCAAGCGTTCCTCCGAACGCGTTCATGCGCTTAATTTCAAGGATCACACCGCTGTGATCAAGCTCGCCCGCGCCATGCTCGACCATGGAGCGGAACAGCCGGTCAACCTCCTCGCCCACCGGTAGTCTGAGGCCCCGGCTTCTGGCGAAGGCCAGCGCCGTGGACGTATCCTTGACCTGATATTTCGCCGGGCCGCCGGGGCGGAAATCGGCTTCCACCATGCGTTTTCCGTGCTGGCGGAAGACGGTGGACTCGGCAAAACCGCCCAGCAAAGCCTGGCGCACCTGCGCCGGGTCGGCTCCCCCCGCTTCAACCAGCGTCAAAGCTTCGGCAATGGCGCAGATTGTCGAAGCGACGATCAGCTGGTTGGCAAGCTTGGCCAATGAGCCGCAGCCCACCGGCCCGACATGGGTGACGCGGCCAAGGCAATTGAGGAGTGGCCGCAATGCATCCACATCCCGCTGTTCACCGCCGGCCATGATGGCGAGTGTTCCCTCGATCGCCCCTTTTTCACCGCCGGAAACCGGTGCGTCGACATAAGCGACGCCATAAACCTTGGCCGCCTCAGCCTGTTCCCGTGCGCTGTCGACCGGGATGGAACTCATCACCAGCAGAATAGCACCGGGCTTCATGGTGGAAACGACACCCGAGGCACCGAGCAGAACCTCGTCGCAGACCGGCCCGGAACTCAGCATGCAGATGACGACATCGGCTTCGGCCGCAGCTTCGGCAGCCGTGGACGTCGGCTGCACGCCCTTTGCCGCCAGAACCGCAGCTTTTTCAGCGCTGCGGTTCCAGGCCTTGACGGAAAACCCGGCCTCCGCCAGACGCCCCGCCATCGGAGCGCCCATGATGCCCGTTCCGATAACGGCGATCCGGCGAATGTCAGCCATTATTTCCATCCTTCAGAGCCATTGCCGGTTTAAAAAGCGGACCGGCAGTTCTTCTTCGATGAGGGCGGGAAATGCTTCCCGAAACCGGTCGAGATGCGGTGTCTTCAGATGGTCGTCGAAAGCCTGCCTGTCGTCATAGACCTCGTAGAACACCACATTGTTTCCGGTTTCCGGCCGGACAACATCGAACTGCTGGCAACCCGGTTCATCCTGAACCGAATGGGTAGCATCATCCCGGGCAGCATCGAGAAAGGCGTCCATCGCTTCGGGCTTCACCCGGAATTCTGCGATCACCACGAAAGCTCCCTTCGACATGTCCTCTCTCCCGTCCATTACGCCGCGGCGTCTTTTTGCGGACGGAAGCGGTTTTCCATGTCCTGGCGCAGCTTCACCACATCGAGATCATTGACCACCTCCACATCGTCGAAGCTGACGATCTGGTCCTTCTTGATGGCGCGCTTCAGCTTGACATTATGGGCAAGGCCGATCGGCAGCGCCTTGATGTCGAGGCTGCGGGTGGCCGGAATGGCATTGGCCCAGACCGCGTAACCGCCCTCACCGTCGAGCATCTCACCCGGTGCCATATCCTTCTTCGCCGTGGCGACGGCATCGCCGCGGAACTCCTTCGAGCAACCGGTCGCTTCGTTGCGCAGCACGGCGGAGAGCACGCTGATCGAGGTTTCCAGCCCGATGATGTGGAAGGGACGCCACATGGAGGCGTACCAGCCGGAGGGGTCGGTCAAGAGACCATATTGCTTGAAGCAGGCGCGGGCATATTCATTATGCGCCTTGAAGGTGACGAACACGCCGTAGCGAATGTTATTGAACACCTCGCGGCCATCCGGCTCCTGGCTCGCGGCAATATCCACGAGGCCGGAACGCGCCATGCGGCCGCCATCGGCAGCGGGACGGAAGACGCGGGCGAGATCGTGCAGGCCGGCCGGCGGGAAGGCCAGACCGTCATCCGGGCAATCCAGCCCCGTGCCGTTGGCGACGGCCGCCATTTCGATGGCCGCCTTGGTGCCGTCGGTGAAGGAATTGTACATTTTCGGATTGAAGTCGCCCTTGGCCACTTCCTCGTCCGTCCAGCCGAAATAACCCCAGACCGTGTCCGGCGTCGAATAACGGTAACGCGGCTCGAAATTCATGCCCTTGCCGGCGGAAACGACCTCGAAGCCGGTGGCGCGCGCCCAGTCGACCAGCTCGCAGATCAGCGCCGGCTGATCGCCATACGCCATGGAATAGATCAGGCCCTTGGCCCGGGCCTTTTCCGCAAGGATCGGCCCGACCATGACGTCGGCTTCGACATTGACCATGACGACGTGTTTGTTGTGGTCGATGGCGCCCAGTGCATGGCGCGCGCCGGCCAGCGGATGGCCGGTCGCCTCGATCACGCATTCGATCTCGCCGCAGGCAAAAAGCTCGTTCACATCGTCGGTCACATAGGTCTTGCCGCTCTTCAGCGCGTCGGCGCAGCTCGTCGCATCGTAACGTTCCTTCGGCCAGCCGACGCGGTCAAACGATTCCCTGGCCTTGCCGACATTGAGGTCTGCGACGGCGACCATGTGGAAACCGGCGATGCGCTGCGCCTGCGCCAGCACCATGGAGCCGAACTTGCCGGCGCCGATAAGACCGACCCGGACAGGTTTGCCGCCGGCTGCACGCGCTGACAGAAGAGAATGGAGATTCATGTTTTGACATCCTTCGCTGGGGAAATTGCTGGCGAGAGGGTCCAGTTTCCCGGCGAAGGCCATGCGACACCGAGGCTGCGAAGGTCCCCCTCGCGGCGCTGGCGGCATGACGATCTGACGTTCCTCCCGGATTCCGGCACCTTTGCGCCGGCTCTCGCGGTCGCCTCCCAAAGCAACCTTGAGACCAGAGTAGGAGCGTTCAGATATTAGTTCTATTTAGAAAATCAGATTTTTCGTTTAGTTTATCTAACAATTTATCAGGCCGATTTACGCAGCATCAGATCGGCGCTGAGCAGGATTCGCTCACGCATTCTGGTCGCGTCATCCGCCTCCTCATCCAGCTTCTGCAACAGAAGCTCGATCGACAGCCTGCCGATCTCGTTATAGTTCTGCGCCACCGTGGTAATGGGCGGGCAGGCATAACGCGACAGCGGATGATCGTCATGGCCGGCGACACGGAGATCGTATTCCGCGCCGTGGCCGACCCGGATGCCCTTCTGGAAAGCGGCGGCGATGACGCCGAAAGCAATACGGTCATTGGCGCATAAGATCGTGCGCGACGGCAAATGCTCCCGCCGGTCCAGCAGGCGGCTCGCTTCCTCGAAGGCAAAGCGTTCGAACTCCCAGGTGATGTCGCCCGGCACGTCGATCACATGCGGCTCGAAACCGAGGCGGCGCATGGCCTCCTCATAGGCCGTGCGCCGCGTGGCGGCATTGGTATTGACCTGCGGCATGTCGAAGAAACAGGGCGGCTCGCCCGAGCGGCAGAGATAATCCACCATCAGCCCGACGCTCTGGCGGTTGTCGGTGCCGACAAAGGCGGAGGTCTCGTCGAGCGGCGAATCGACATAAACGATCGGAATGCTGGCAGCGAGCTGCTCCAGCGTGGCGCGGTGGGATTTGACACCAAGCGGGGCAATAATCGCACCTGCCACATTCATCGACTTGAAGGTGCGGATGGCGCGGTCTTCGATTTCCGCCTTGCCGTCCGAAGACAGCACGAAAGCAAGGAAACCCGCCTCGTTGGCGATCAGTTCGATGCGGCTTGTCAGCGCCATGTAGAACGGATCGGTGGAATTGGGGATGATGATGCCGATAATGTTGGAGCGGCGGCGGTTGAGGTTGACGGCAAAGATATTCGGCCGGAAGCCCGATTTCTTCAGCGCATCCTCGATGGCATCCCGCGTCTTCTTGCGGACCGAGGCCGGATCATTGAAGTATTTCGAAACGGTCGGGCGCGATAGGCCGACGAACTCCGAAAATTCTTCCATCGTCCTGATAGATTTGGCCAAAGTGCTTGCCCCCATGAGAGATTACATGTGGTACTTTATATCGACCGGCCTTCGCACGAAAAGCCGGTCGGACGCGGTTATCAACGGCCAAACGATCAATCGGCCGCAAATTGCACTTTCATCGTGGCCGGATCGGATGGTTTCTTCGTAAAGAACGGCAGCATCTCCGAAAGCGGCAGCCGGTGCGAGACGAGCCGCGCCATGAGATCGCCATCCGTCTCCAGAATGGCAAGCGCCTGCGGTATGTTACGGTTCAGAGAATGGGAACCGACAAGCTTCAGCTGACGCCGGAAGATTTCGAAAGGTGCGACCGAAATCCGGGCATCCGGCGCGCAGACGCCAAAAAATAGCGCCGTGCCGCCATCCGCGACCAGCGGGATCATCGCTTCCGCGACGGGGGCTATACCCGTTGCATCCGCCACGAAATCGAAAGATTTTTGTTGCCGCGAGAGCGCCTCGGAACCCGAAATCGCCGTCCGAAGCCCGAGATCTTCGGCAAAGGCCAGCCTGCTTTCATTGATATCGGCAATCGTCACCGTCGCGATGCCGCGCGATTTCAACGACAAGGCAAGCAGCAGGCCGATGGGGCCGGCGCCGAAAACGAGCGCGCTTTCGGGAACCGCACCCTTCTCGCCGATACCTGCGCTCTGCATGCCATTGACGACGCAGGCAAGCGGCTCGGCCAGCGCTGCGACATGATAGGGCATGGAATCGATGCCATGCAGGTGATCGGCACGCACCACGCTGAATTCGGCAAAGCCGCCATTGTGGGAAACGCCGTAAGCTTTCAGCGTGCTGCAAAGGTTGGTCAGACCCTTCCTGCAACTCGGACATATGCCGCAGGGCAGATTGGGATCGACCACCACCCGGTCTCCCGCCTTGAAGCCGGTCACGTCAGCGGCAACGGCCGCAACTTCACCGGCATATTCATGTCCCGGAATGACGGGAAAGGCGCCGTCGCCATAACGCGCGTGGAGCACATCGATATCGGTATGGCAAAGCCCCGAAGCCTTGACCCGCACGAGCGCGTGGCCCGGCGGCAGATCGGCGACCGGAACCTCCGCCAGCACAGCCTGTCCCTTCTCGACGAATTGAATGGCATGCATGGTCATCTCCGGCTTTTCAGCTCATCCAGTTGCCGCCGTCGACATTATATGTCTGGGCGAGAATATAATCGCTATCTGAAGAGGCGAGGAAAACCGCCAGCCCCTTGATGTCATCGGGTGTCGCAAAACGGCCGATCGGCACGGATTTGGCCACCGCCGCCTTCTTCTCGCCGGGCTTCAGGCCTTCCCATTTGGCGAAATGCGCATCGACCACTTCCCAATGCTCGCCATCCACCACACCCGGCGCAATGGCGTTGACATTGATGCCGTGCTTGACGAGCGCCAACGCCGCCGACTGCGTGGCGGAAATGATCGCCGCCTTGGAGGCGCAATAAAGCGTCACCAGCGCCTCGCCGCGCCGGCCGGCCTGGCTTGCCATATTGATGATCTTGCCGCCGCGCGCGCGCTCGATCATGACATTGGAGACGGCCTTCATCATGAACAGCGGCCCCTTGAGATTGATGTCGAACACCCGCTCATAGCTCTCTTCGGTAATGCCGTTGATCGGCGCCATGTCGAAGATCGCGGCATTGTTGACGAGAATATCGATGCCGCCGAATTCCTCATCGACCGTCTTCACCACCGCATCGATCTCGGCAAGGTCGGTCACATCGAGCTTCACGGCCTTGGCGGCAGGGCCGATGGCCGCAGCCGACGCCGTCGCCCGGGCGATATCGATATCGGCGATGACGACCTTTGCGCCCTCATCGGCAAAAGCCTGTGCAAAACCAAGGCCGATACCGCGGGCCGCGCCGGTGATCAGCGCAACCTTGTTGTTCAATCTCATGTCGATCTCCGTGATGCATGGCGGGTCAATTGGCCATGCTCGTTTGTTGTTCGATGCTTTTCCTCACTCCCCTCATTCCTGTGCTTGTCACAGGAATCCAGCCGACGCGCGTCTGCGCGGCGAGAGAGTCCTTTCAGCCCAAAGACTTGGGCTGACTGGATTCCTGTGACAGGCACAGGAATGAGGGAAGAACTGGCCCTCAATCCCCACCCATGCCGCCCGCCGCCAGAAGGCGAACGGGCGGCACGCCGGGAGGACGCGGCTACTTGATGTAGCCCGCGCGGGTCATGTCACGCTCGACCTGTTTCTGCGCGCCTTCGAGCGCCGCATCGACGGTCTGCTGGCCGGAAAGGGCGGCCGCGATCTGCTGGCCGACAACCGTGCCGATGGACTGGAATTCCGGTATGGCGACGAACTGCACGCCGGTATAGGGCACCGGATCCTTGGTCGGCTTGGACGGATCGGCAGACATGATCGCCTTCAGCACGGTATCCGCAAAAGGTGCGGCCTTCTTGTATTCCGGCAGCTCATAGGTGGATTTGCGCGTGCCCGGCGGCACGGCCACCCAGCCTTCGCTTTCACCAACCGTTTTCACATAGGACTTCGAGGTCGCCCATTTGACAAAGGACTTGGCGGTTTCAAGCTTCTTCGTGCTGTTTGGAATTGCAAGGTTCCAGGACCACGACCAGCTCGAACCGTTCGGCGTTACCTCGACCGGAGCACGCGTAAACGCGGTCTTGTCGGCAACCTGGCTCTGCTTGGGGTCGTAGACGCGGCCCGCCGCCGAGGTGGCGTCGATCCACATGGCGCAATGGCCGGATGAAAACAGCGTCTGGTTCTCGTTGAAGCCGTTGGCTGCCGCACCGGGCGGGCCGTAGGAGGTCATCAGCGCCACATAATCCGCGATCGCCTTTTTCCACGGCTCGCTGGTCAGCTGCGGTTTCCAGTCCATGTCGAACCAGCGGCCGCCATAGGTGTTGATCATGGTGCCGAGGAAGGCCATGTTTTCGCCCCAGCCCGGCTTGCCGCGCAGGCAGATGCCATATTGCTGTTTCGACTTGTCGGTCAGCTTGGCGGCAAAGTCCTTGATCTGGTCGTAGGTCGGATTGTCCGGCATCTTCAGGCCGGCGGCATCGAACAGGTCCTTGCGGTAAAGCGTGAACGAGCTTTCGGTGTAGAACGGCACGGCGTAAAGCTTGCCGTCCACCGTCAGGCCCTTTTTGATCGGGTCTAGCAGATCGGCGTAATCATAATCGTCGCCGAGATCGTCGACCGGCGCCAGCCAGCCCTGCTTGCCCCAGATCGGCGCTTCGTAACCGCCGATGGTCATGATGTCGAACTGGCCGCCATTGGTGGCGATATCGGTGGTGACACGTTCCCGCAGGACATTCTCTTCCAGCACGATCCAGTTGATCTTGTTGCCCGTTTCCTTCTCCCAGGCGCTGGAAAGCTTCTGCATGATGATCATGTCGCCATTGTTGACCGTGGCGATGTTGATTTCCTCCGCCTGCGCCAGCCCGGCCAAAAGACCGGCGCCGACCACTGACGATGACAGAATTCCAATGAATTTGCTCATGAGACCCGCTCCTCCTTTACGGATGTCCACGCATAATAATACATGCGTAAAATTTTTATCTCGCAAATCTGCATGAATTGTCAACATCGAAAAATATGCCACAAGAGGGCAGCATTGATTTAGAAACCCTCAATGCGCTGTTTTTACTGACATAAAGTTGCAAATATTTATTTCAGAGCATATGAATTCTGCTGCATCGCAATAATTTTTTTGCCGAACAATATATTGACGCGCGTAAATTTTTAAATGATATCCGGAAACTGAAAGCGCCTGGATGGCGGGATTTCCCCCGCCGGAGGCACACAAGCCGAATGCATATGGAGGAGACGATGAGGCAGGCATCCGCACTGGCGCCGCACACGAAGGGACCGACCGTTACGGCTGGCGAAATCCTCGTGGAAATCATGGCGACGACGGTGGGCGACGGTTTTCTGGCACCACAATCGCTGATCGGTCCCTTCCCGAGCGGTGCGCCGGCGATCTTCATCGATCAGGTGGCACGGTGCGGCGGCACCGCCGGCATCATCGCCGCAGTCGGTGACGACGATTTCGGTCGCCTCAACGTCGAAAGGCTGCGCCGCGACGGCGTCGACGTCTCGGCCATCGCCACCATTCCCGAGCGGCCGACCGGCAGCGCTTTCGTGCGCTACCGCGAAAACGGCGCACGCGACTTTGTTTTCAACATTGCCCATTCGGCGGCCAGCCAAACGCACATGACGGTTGCGGCACAGGCGCTCATCCAGAGAGCGGGCCATGTGCACGTCATGGGATCGGCCTTCGCGATTGCGGGCATCGGCGACATCATTCTGGAGGCGATCAGGAGCGTCAGGGCACGCGGCGGCTCGGTGTCTTTCGATCCGAATATCCGCAAGGAACTGGCGCAGGGCAACGACGGCCGCCGGCTGATCGACGATCTCCTTGCCGTCACCGATCTCCTGCTTCCCTCGGGGGAGGAACTTCAGGCCGCCTCGGGTCTCGATGACGAGGATGCGGCGATAGAAAAGCTCCTCGCCGCCGGCATCGGCGAAATCGTGCTGAAGCGCGGCGCGAAAGGGGCGAGCCATTTCAGCCGCGCCCACGGACGCATCGACGCCGCTGGCCTGAAGGTCGTGGAAATCGACCCGACCGGCGCGGGCGACTGTTTCGGCGCAACCTACCTCACCTGCCGCCGCCTTGGCATGCACCCCGAAAAGGCGCTCGCTTATGCCAATGCATCGGGCGCGCACAATGTCACCAGGCGTGGCCCGATGGAGGGCGCGGCCAGTCTTGCCGAACTCGACGCCTTCATGGCCGCGCGACCTTCCGGAGAAACCCGATGACCGGCATATTGGAAAACCTCGCCGCCGCACGCCGCAGCGGCAAAGTCTTTGGCATCACCTCGGTCTGCTCGGCCCATCCCGTGGTGCTGCGCGCCGCGATCCGCCGCGCCGCCGCCAGCGAGACATCCGTGCTGATCGAGGCGACCTGCAACCAGGTCAATCATCTGGGCGGTTATACCGGCATGACGCCGCGTGATTTCGTTGCCTTCGTCAACAGCATCGCTGCGGAAGAGGGGCTGCCCGGCGAGTTCCTGATTTTCGGCGGCGATCATCTCGGCCCCAATCCCTGGCGCAGGGAGAAGGCCGAAGACGCGCTGACAAAAGCCGCCGCCATGGTCGAGGCCTATGTGACATCGGGCTTTCGCAAGATCCACCTTGATGCATCGATGGGCTGCGCCGGTGAGCCGGCGGCGCTGGATGACGTCACCATCGCCAACCGCGCCGCCAAACTCGCGGCCGTCGCCGAAAAGGCCGCCGCCGATGCCGATCTGCCCAAACCGCTTTATATTCTCGGCACCGAAGTGCCGGTGCCTGGCGGCGCCGATCATGTGCTCGACACCGTCGCCCCGACGCAGCCGCAGGCGGCGCGCAAGACCATCGATC
The DNA here is from genome assembly GCF_044900305.1 of Agrobacterium sp. NPDC089420. Taxonomy (NCBI): domain Bacteria; kingdom Pseudomonadati; phylum Pseudomonadota; class Alphaproteobacteria; order Hyphomicrobiales; family Rhizobiaceae; genus Agrobacterium; species Agrobacterium sp. NPDC089420. Next base: position 182,484 of record NZ_JBJDMY010000013.1, read on the forward strand.
TTCATCGGGAAATCTTCGAGCAGCACGGTCTTTCGCAAGCCTTCGAACGGGTCATCGCCTTTGTCGTGCAGCCCGGCGTGGAATTCGGCAGCGATAACGTCGTCGCTTACGATCCGCAGGCCGCCGAAGCGCTGAGCGCCGTTCTGGACGGCGAGCCACAACTGGTGTTCGAGGCTCATTCCACCGATTACCAGACGGAACCTGCCCTGACGGCGCTGGTGCGCGACGGCTATCCGATCCTGAAAGTCGGCCCCGGCCTCACCTTCGCCTACCGCGAGGCGCTTTACGCTCTCGACATGATCGCATCCGAGATGGTCGGCGATTATGGCGAGCGGCCGCTGGCGCAAACCATGGAAAAGCTGATGCTCGACGCACCGGGCGACTGGCAGGGTCATTACCATGGCGACGACATCACGCTGCGATTGCAGCGCCACTACAGCTACAGCGACCGCATCCGTTATTACTGGACGCGGCCGGAGGCGCTTGCAGCCGTTTCCGCCTTGCACAAGGCGCTGGATGGGAAGACAATTCCCGAAACCCTGCTGCGCCAATATCTCGGCGAATTGCCGCTCGCGGCGGTTGCGGGCAAGCCTATGGAGGAGGTTCTGGTCGCGGCGGTGGATCAGGTGCTGGCGACTTACCACGCGGCAACCGGCGAAGGTCGCCACTGAAACAATCGTAAATTCGGATGCCCTGCGGGAGACGTTGCGGGGATCGGTCAGGGAGGAAAAACTCATGGCAACACGAAACACGAGCGGGTTAGCGCGTTTGATGCTTGCGCCATCGGTGCTGCTGCTGCTGGTTTGGATGATCGTGCCTCTGGCGATGACGCTGTGGTTCTCGTTCCAGAACTACAATCTGCTCAACCCCGCCAATGTCAGCTTTGCCGGT